>JASLXG010000044.1 GCA_030740435.1 Alphaproteobacteria bacterium
ATTGTCTGCCGCCGTCACACCACGATCCGTGACCTTGCCCGGCAGGTGCGGCGAAATCTTTTCCCAAACCTCGTCCCCGATGACCAAACGATCCATGTTCATCCAAGCCTCCTGACAAAAGAAAGCTTGAATCACTTTTTGACGCTCTTGGGAATCCCTTAAATGTCAACGGGCCCTAGAACAGGGCAACGAAATAACACAGTTCCGGGGCCCGGCGGTGATCAAGCTGCCAGCCATACAAACCCACCAGCAGGAGAAAACACATGAGTGACCAAAGTTCAGCAGGCGTCGATCAAGGTGGCAAGTCCGGTGGCGATGCGGCCGCCCGCGGCAGTGCCGGAGCAAGCTCCGGGGCCTATGCCGGGACCTCGCAGTGGGGCGCCAGTGGCGCCGAGGCCGACACCCATTCGCATTCCGGCGCCAGTGCCGGCGCTGGCGGGTATGCCGCTGGTGGCGACGTGACGGATCAGACCTCGATCGGTTCGATCAACGTCAGCTCGTAGCCTTTCGAGCAAGCGAATACGGCACCTTCGCGGTGCCATCAGGACCCCGCCCTCGTGGCGGGGTCTTTTTTTGTGTTATTTTTTGCCGGGCGAGCGGAGAGGCGGCAGGGAGAACAACGTGCCCGGCTTCAGCCGACGACGGCGGCCACGTCCCTACAGCGAACTGACACCACCGGTGAATCCCTGGTGGTCGAAGCTGCTTGGCTATGGCGTGACGCTGCTCATAGCAGCGGTCCTGGTCGCCTTTTTGGTTTTCGGCGGCTGGGTCACCTGGCACAGTTAGGGGAACCGGAATCAGTTCACAATCCAGAGGAATCCATGCCCCTACCCCCCCAACTTGAAGGCAAGCTGGCACTGCCGGCCATCGCCGCGCCCATGTTCCTGGTGTCCTGGCCCGAACTGGTGATCGAAAGCTGCAAGGCCGGCGTGCTCGGCACCTTTCCCTCGCTCAACGCCCGCTCGCCCGAAGAGCTCGAACAGTGGCTAAACCGCATCGAAGGTGAACTGGCCGGTTATGCCGAGGCCAACCCCGAGGCCATCGTGGCGCCCTACGGTGTCAACATCATGGCGCACCGCACCAACCCCCGGGCCGAGCCCGATCTCGAGGTGCTGGCCAGCCACAAGACCCCGGTCATCGTCACCTCCGTCGGCAACCCGCGCATCTACGTCGAGACGGCACATGCTTACGGCGGCATCGTGCTGCATGACGTCACCACCATCGAATGGGCGCGGAAGGCCGCCGACCTCGGCGTCGACGGCCTGATCCCCGTCTGCGGCGGCGCCGGCGGCCACGCCGGCACCATGAACCCCTTTGCCATGGTGCCGCAGCTGCGCGAATTTTTCGACGGCACCATCGCCCTGGCCGGCTGCATCTCCGACGGCCGCGGCATCCGCGCGGCCCAGGTGCTGGGGGCTGATCTGGCCTACATCGGCACGCGCTTCGTGGCCACCCGCGAATCGGTGGCGTCGGAGGACTACAAGCAGGGCCTGATCGACTATGGCCCCCGCGACCTGATCTATACGCCGGCCTTTTCCGGCATCCCGGCCAACATGCTGCGCCCCAGCATCGAGCGCTACGGCCTCGATCCCGAGGCGCTGCCGGAAAAGGGCAAGATAGATCTCGGCACCGAGTTCATCGACGAGGGCAAGGTCTGGGCCGACATCTGGACGGCCGGGCAGGGCCTGGGCTCGATCCACGACGCGCCGCCGGTGGCCGAGCTGATCGCCCGCATGAAAGACGAGTACGCGGCCGCCGCATGAGCGCAGCGCCGACCATCGCCAATTTGCTTGCGGCTCAACCGCCCGAGGCCACGGCGATTTGGGACCGTGGCCGGGAGCTGAGCTTTGGCGAGCTCGAGGAACTCGGGCGGCGGGTGGCGACGGGGCTTGAGGCACTTGGTCTCGAACCCGGCGACCGCCTGGCGCTGTGGCTGCCCAACGTGCCGGCCTGGCTGGTGCTGTTCCTGGCCTGCGCCCGGCTCGGCGTCATCGTGGTCTCGGTCAACACCCGTTTCCGCAGCGTCGAGGTGGCCGATATCGTGGCCCGCTCGGGCGCCCGCGTGCTGGTGCTGTGGCCGGGTTTCAAGGACATCGATTTCGTCGCCATGCTGGGCGAGATCGGCGAGCGGCTGGGGGCCGTGGAAGCCATGGTGCTCTACGACGAGGCGGAGGGGATCGAGCCCGAGGTAGGCGCCCGCCTGGAGGCCATCTCGGGGCAACGAACGTTGCTGCGCTACCACGACCTGGAAGCGAACCCGCCCTACGAGGGCGATGCCGAGCCCGACGCCGGCTGTGCCATCTTCACCACCTCGGGCACCACCCGGGCGCCCAAGTTCGTGCTGCACAGCCAACGCGGCGTAGTCGGGCATTCGCGCGTTGTGGCCGGCAGCGTGGGTTATACGGCGCCCGACGCCAAGACGTTGATGGCTCTTCCCCTTTGCGGCGTCTTCGGCTTCAGTCTGGCCATGACCACCATGGCGGCCGGGCGTCCCATCGTGCTGATGACGGTGTTCGATGCCAAGCAGGCGGGCGAGATGGTGCACCAGCACGCCATCACCCACATGTACGGATCGGATGATCTATTCCATCAGATCCTGATGGCGGCGCCGGGGCAGTCGTTCGCCTCGCTCAGGCTGTGCGGATTCGCGTCTTTCAATGCCGCGCTGACCGACTTCGTGGCCGAGGCAGACCGCCAGGAGATGAACTGCGCCGGCGTCTACGGCTCCAGCGAGCTCCAGGCCCTGATCACCTGCCAGCCCCTCGACGGCCCGGCCGAGCATCGCGCCCAGGGTGGCGGTTACGTGCTCGATGCCGAGACCGAGGTGCGGGTTTGCGATTCCGAAAGCGGCGCGCCCGTGACGGCAGGCGAGGTCGGCGAGCTCCTGTTCAAGGGCATCGCCGTCTTCAAGGAGTATTTTGCTGATGCCGAGGCCAACGCAGCGGCTTTCACTGACGACGGCTTCTTCCGCACCGGCGATCTCGGGCGGCTGGAGCCCGACGGCCGGGTGATCTTCCTCTCGCGCATCGGCGACGTGCTGCGCCTCGGCGGCTTTCTCACCAGCCCGGCCGAAATCGAGGGCCACGTGGAGAGCCACTCCAGCGTCGGCGAATGCAAGGTCGTCGGCATCTCGACGCCGGCCGGCAACCGCGCCGTGGCCTTCGTCATACCCGAGGCGGGTGCAGGCGCCGACATCGACGAAGTGGCGCTGACCGCGCATTGTCACGCCGGCATCGCCAAGTTCAAGGTGCCGGTGCGCTTCTTCGCGGTCGCCGAGTTCCCCTATTCCGTCAGCCCCAACGGCCTCAAGCTGCGCCGCGGCGAGCTCAGGGACATGGCGCTGGGGTGCATGGGGTTGGATTGAGCCCTGCGCTATGGGAAACGCCAATAACGATTTCTTGATTTCGGGTGGTCGCTAATAACGAATCTTTTCTTTGCCAGGCGGCGGGGTGACAAAGCGTCCCGACAAAGGGTCCTTGTCCCCGAAACTCTCGACATTGAGACAGGCGTTGAAAGGATGTAAGCATTTCTTACTTCCCGACAAGCTGAGAATCCCATGCTCGCGAAGCTGACATCCAAGAACCAACTCACGCTGCCCAAGGCCGTGCTGTCATCGTGCCAGGGGGCAGAGTATTTCGAGGTGAGCGAAGAGAACGGGCGCATCGTTCTGGTGCCGGTGCGTCTCACCCGCGCCAACGCCGTGCGTGCCAAGCTGGCCGAATTGGGTTTCCCGACAGCTTTCTTGCCCCCGACGACGCGCTGAGCCTGCAATGGCGGCGAAACTTCATCCGCACCTATCTCGAGCGCGACATCCCGCAATTGGGCCCACGTATCGCGGCCGAAACGCTGCGCCGGTTCTGGACCATGCTGGCCCACGGCCAGGGCGGCTTGCTGAACGCCTCGAACCTGGCCCGCGGTCTCGGCGTGGACGGCAAGACGGTGGCTTCCTACCTCGACCTTCTCGTCGATCTGCTGCTGGTTCGCCGTTTGCCGCCCTGGCACCGGAACGTCGGCAAGCGCCTGGTCAAATCGCCCAAGGTCTACGTGCGTGATAGCGGCGTCGTGCATGCGCTACTCGGACTGGCGGGCAAGGAAGAGGTGCTTGGCCATCCCGTCGTTGGCCCGAGTTGGGAGGGGTTCGTGATCGAGAACCTGGTCTTGGCGGCACCCGAAGGGACGGAGGCCAATTTCTATCGCACCGCCGCCGGCGCCGAAATCGACTTGCTCCTCTCTTTTCCGGGAGGCTCGACCTGGGCCGTCGAGATCAAGCGCAGCCTGGTGGCCAAACCCTCCAAGGGTTTCTGGTTCGCCTGCGACGACCTCGCCCCTGCTGCCCGTTTCGTGGTCTATCCGGGGGACGAGCGCTATGCGGTCAAGGAAGGCGTCGAAGCGATATCTCTTGCGGACCTGATGGCCTTGCTTCGGGAGGCCGCGGGTTGACGGAGGGGGCGAAAAGGCTGTCCGCGCTTTTGACCCGCGATGTCCTCGAGGCGTTCGCCTGGGGGCATTCATTCGAACGCGGCCAGGACTACGCCGAGGCCGGTCTCGTGCGCAATCTGCGGGCCACGGAAACCGGAATCATGGCGAAAGTCACTGGTACCCATACCTATCGGGTGAAGCTAACCGCCGAGGACGGGGAGATCGATCACGATTGCACCTGCCCGGTGGGAATGGACGGCCTCTTTTGCAAGCACTGCGTGGCGGTCGGACTGACTTGGTTGGCAGGGCACGGGGCGGCGGCGGAGGGAGCCGAACAAGAACCGGGCGGCGGCGATCTGCGAAGCTATCTCCGGGAACTCGATAAGGAAGAGTTGATCTCACTGCTTCTCGAACGGGCCGAGGAGGACGATCGCCTGTATCGCCGGTTGGAGACCAAGAGCGCGCGGGCGACGAAGGCCGGGCCGGACTTGGCGGTTTATCGTGGCGCCTTCGATGATGCCCTGGATACGGGCGGTTTCGTCGCTTATGGGGAAATGTACGACTACAGCTCGGGCCTTGAGGAGGTGGTCGATTCGGTTGCCGATCTGCTGGCCGACGGGCTGGCGCCAGCGGCGATGGAGCTCGCCGAATACGGCCTGGACGGGGTGGAACAGGCGATGGAATACCTGGACGATTCGGACGGCTGGATGGGCGGCCTGCTGGAGCGCTTGCAGGATCTTCATCTTGAGGCCTGCACCGAGGCCCGTCCCGACCCCGTCGAACTGGCAGGACGGTTGTTCGAGGCGCAACTGGAGAGCGGTTTCGGCGTTTTCCATAGGGCGGCGGAAAGCTACAAGGATGTACTCGGAGCATCAGGCCTGGCCGAATATCGCAGGCTGGTGGAAGCCGAGTGGGTGAAAGTTCCGTCCCTTGGCCCAGATGAAGAAGACGAAGACTATTATGGCAGCCGTCTTAGCATCACTTCGCTGATGGGGTCGCTGGCTCGGGTGGACGGCGATCTCGACGAGTTGGTCGCCGTCAAGTCCAGGGACCTGTCCGGGCCACATGGCTTTCAGGAAATCGCCCTGGTCTATCAGGACTCGGGACATCCGGATCAGGCCCTCGACTGGGCGGAACGCGGCCTGCGGGCCTTTCCCGGGCACTGGGGAACGAGCCCCCTGCGCGAACTCGTCGCCGAGACCTACCATGAACAGGGCCGCCATGACGAAGCCATGGCCCTGGCCTGGGAGGCCTTCGCGGAAAATTCCGCCCTTGCCATGTACAGGATGCTCGAAAAGCACGCCGGCAAGGCCAGTTCCTGGCGGCCCCATTGGCGGGACAAAGCCTTGGCCCATATCCGGACAGGCCTCGACGAAGAACCGCCAGCGCCATCCGGGAAACACACTATTTGGCGCCTTCTTCCGGCCGACGGAACAGTTCTGGTAGAAATTTTCCTATACGAAGAAGACGTCGCCACGGCCTGGCGTGAGGCCCAGTCCCGCGGCTGCGCCAGTCGCCTGTGGCTGGAACTGGCTGGGCGCCGGGAAAAAACCCATCCTGCCGACGCCATTGCCATCTACCGGAAACACGTCGACGACCTTTTGCGCCAGACCGGAAATCCGGTGTACGAGCAGGCTGTGAATTATCTCGACAAGATCAGAAATCTCCACCAGGGCGCAGACGGAAAGGCAGCGTTTCAAGCCTATTTGCAGGATTTGCGAAACACCCAGAAAAGAAAGCGCAACCTCATGAAAATGCTGGACGGCAAGGGTTGGTGAGTCCGTGGATAAGCAGCTCTGTCCCCGAAACTCCTGACCCGAAATTCCCTAGCGCAACGGCGCCAGCGCCTTTGACGAAAGTTCCAGCGACAACCCGATACGCCTGCGCAGCGTGTCGAGATCGGCGCCTTCGCTGCTTTTCTTGCCGGCCCGGTAGCGGGCATAGACGCCGTGGACGATGCAGGCGGTGCGCCACCAGTTGTAGCCGAGGTAGTAATCGAGCAGCGAGACGTCGCGGCCCGATCTTTCGGCGTAACGCGCCACCAGCTCGGCGCGGCTGGGGAACCCGGGCAAGGCCGTGGCCGCGCCCTCGCGGCCTTCGCCGGGCTCGGCCCACTGGTTGAGGGCGTAGGCCAAGTCGGCCAGAGGATCGCCCAGCGTCGAGATCTCCCAGTCGACCACGGCGGCGATCGTGGAATCGGCGCCGATCAGGCAGTTGTGTACACCATAGTCGCCGTGGACGACGCGGGCCGGGCCCTGTTCCGGGATGTTCTGGCTTAGGAATTCCTGCAGCTCGTGGGCCCGGGGGTCGTCGTATTCGGCGTCGTCGACGGAAGATGTCCAGGAGCGGTACCAGGTGCGTAACTGGCGCCCGACATAGTCCTCCTTCTTGCCCAGATCGCCAAGCCCGATCCCGTCAGGGTCGAGGGCGTGCAACTCGACCAGCACGTCGACGAAGGACCAGGCCAAGGTGGTTCGGCGATCCTCGGGCACCCAGGCCTCGGTGACCTCTGAATCGTAGAGCGCCCGGCCGTCAACCAGCCCCATGACGTAGAAATGGGCACCGGTGACGTGCGCGCTTTGGCAAAAGGCAATGGCCGGCGCCACCGGCACCGGTGTCGGTCCCAGCGCCGATATCAGGGCCCACTCGCGGCTCATGTCATGGGCCTTGGGCAGCAACTCGCCCCGCGGCGGCCGGCGGATGACGGCGGCCCGGCCCTGGCCGTCGTCGAGGCGGTAGGTGAGGTTTGAATGCCCACCTTGTAGGCGGGTCCAAACGAAGGGTGGCGTCAGGCCCGGAACATTGTCGGAAATCCAGGCTTCGACGGTGGCGACGTCATAGCCTTCGGGTTCTGTTTCCTGTGGATCCATTGGTGAGTGGCCCTTTGCCGGAAACGCATAGTACCCGCTTGCGCAGTCCATGTAGCGCTCAAAAGCCAAATGCCGCTCTCGGAAATTTTCTAGCCGCCTCCACCCGGCTGCCAGCATACCACCACAATCGTCGCGTCCTCCGCCCCCGCCGAGACATAGGCGTGCTTCATGGCGCTGTCGAAGTAGATCGAATCATGGGGCCGCAAGAGGATCGGCTCGCGGTCCTCGAGGTGAACGCTGAGCTCGCCCGTCAGCACGAAAACGAACTCCTCGCCGGGATGTTTGACGATGTCGCTGAACTGGCGCACGTCGTGGGCCTTGATGCGGCCCAGCATGGGCACCATGCGCTTGCCCCGGAGCTCGGTACACAGCATGTCGTAGACGTATTCGGCGGTCTCGTGGTGCTCGGCCTGGCCGGCCCGGGTAACCGTTACGCCGCCCTTGTCGAAGCCCTGTTCGGGAGCGCCGAAGAGATCGCCGACGTCGACGCCCAGGCCGTGGGCGAGTTGCATGAACTTGTCGTAGGCCAGCAACATGCGGCCGCGCTCGACCTTGGATATGGTCGATAACGCCAGACCCGAACGGCCGGCCAGTTGGGCCAGGGTCCAGCCGCGCTGTTGGCGCAGCGCCCGCAGCCGTTCGCCCAGCGTTACGCGATCGAGGGAAGTTTCGGGCATGGTTTCACCACCATAATCAATTTTCCGATCGGAAAATAGATCTTTTTCCGATCGGAAAAATGTGTTTTGATGGGATCACCAGAGGCGCCCCGGCAGAGGGCGCCCGGGCCACAAGGAGAGCCAGTGGGAGGGTCGCTTGGCTGCGGATAGGTAGTGGGGTGGGTGACCCCGACTTCGACTTCATCGTTATCGGTGCCGGTATCGCCGGGGCTTCGGCGGGCCATTTCCTGGCTGCCGAGGGCCGCGTGCTGGTGCTGGAGATGGAGGACCAGCCGGGCTACCACAGCACCGGGCGTTCGGCGGCGTTGTTTACCGAGATCTACGGCAGCGACACCATCCGGGCCTTGGCGGCCGGCAGCCGGGCGTTTTTCGAAAACCCGCCGGCCGGCTTTGCCGACGCCCCTTTGCTGACGCCGCGCGGCGGGCTGTTTGTCGGCCGCGCCGAGCAGGCGGCGGAGTTGGCCGCGACGGCCGAGGGGGCGGCGGAGCGGGCCGAGAGTATCCGGCAACTGGAGGCGGCCGAGACGCAAGCCCTGGTGCCGGCGTTGCGCCCGGACTACGCCGCCGGGGCGGTGCTGGAGCCCGGCGCCCGGGATGTCGACGTGCATGCCCTGCACCAGGGATATCTCCGCGGTCTGCGCCAACAGGGCGGCGAAGTGGTATGCCGGGCCGAGGTCACCGGGCTGAGCCACGACGGCGGCTGGAGCGTGGCCACCCGGGCCGGCGAATTCCAGGGGCGTGTCGTGGTCAATGCCGCCGGGGCCTGGTGCGACCGGGTCGCGGCCTTGGCCGGTGCCGCTTCGGTCGGGCTGGTGCCCAAGCGGCGCACGGTGATCCTGGTCGATCCCCCGGCCGGGATGGCGGTCGAGGACTGGCCTTTTTGCGCCGCCGTCGATGAGGATTTCTACTTCCGGCCTGATGCCGGGCGCCTGATCGTCTCGCCGGCCGACGAGACCCCGGTCGAGCCCTGCGACGTGCAGCCCGAGGAGCTCGACATGGCCATTGCCGTCGACCGCTTCCAGAGCGCCACCACCTTGTCGGTCGGCCGCATCGAGCGGTCCTGGGCGGGCTTGCGTTCGTTCGTCGCCGACAACACGCCGGTGGTCGGCTTCGACCGCCAGGTGGCGGATTTTTTCTGGCTGGCGGGGCAGGGGGGTTATGGCATCAAGACCTCGCCCGCCATGGGTCGGCTGGCGGCGGCCCTGGCGCTGGGTCGCGATGTGCCGCATGATCTCCAGGCGCTGGGTGTGGCTGCCGAGGATCTCTCGCCGGCCCGACTGAGATAGGGAAAGGCCAAGCCATGGGCGATGATCTTTGTTACCTGGACGCCACGGAAATTCTCTCCCGCTATGCCGACAAGAGCCTGTCGCCGGTGGAGATGACCGAGGCCGTGCTGGACCGCATCGAGGTCCTCAACCCCGAACTCAATTGTTTCTGCGTCGTCGATGCCGAGCGCGCCCTGGCCCAGGCCCTAGAATCCGAGGCGCGCTGGGCTCGTGGCGCCCCCCAGGGGCTGGTCGATGGCATTCCGGTTTCGATAAAGGACCTGGTGCTGGCCAAGGGCTGGCCCACGCTCAAGGGCTCGCGCACCATCGATCCCGACCAGGCCTGGGACGAGGACGGCCCAGCCACGGCGCGGCTGCGCGAACACGGCGCCGTCATCCTGGGCAAGACCACGACGCCCGAGTTCGGCTGGAAGGGCGCCACCGACAGCCCGCTGGCGGGCATCACGCGCAATCCCTGGAACCCGGCCAAGACGCCGGGCGGCTCGTCGGGCGGCGCCGGGGCGGCGGTGGCGGCGGGCCTCGGGCCCTTGGCCGTGGGCTCGGACGGCGGCGGCTCGATCCGGCTGCCCTCCCACCTCACTGGCCTTTTTGGCATCAAGGCGAGCTTCGGCGTGGTGCCGGCCTACCCCGGCCAGCCGGCGCCGTTGCGCACCTTCAGCCATGTCGGCCCCATGGCCCGTTCGGTGGACGACGCCACGCTCATGCTGGCCGTGCTCAGCGAGCCCGACCACCGCGACTGGCTGGCGCTGCGCGACGGTCCGCGCGACTACCGCGGCGTGCTCGACGATGGCGTCAAGGGCCTGCGCATCGCCTACAGCGCCGATTTCGGCTACGCCCCGGTCAATGCCGAAGTGGCGGAACTGGTGGCCGCCGCGGCCCGCACCTTCGAGGAACTGGGCGCCCACGTCGAAGCCCGTGATCCCGGCTTCGTGGATCCATTCGAAATCTGGATGACCCACTTCCACGCCGCCGCCCCGGTGCTGCTGGATCTGATGACCGAGGAGCAGGCGGAGCTCCTGGAACCCGAACTGAAGAAACGCTGGACCCGCGAGGCGCCGCCCTCGCTGACCGAGTTCTTCGCGGCCGTGGCGGCGCGCGAGGATCTGGGCCGGCACATGGCCGAATTCCACCAGGAATATGACCTGCTGCTTGCCCCGGTGGCCTCCTCGGCGGCCTTCGACGTCGGGCTCTTGGGACCCGACGAATTCGAGGGCGATCCCCATTCCAGCTGGATCCGCTTCACGCCGCCCTTCAACCTGACCCACCAGCCGGCCGCATCGGTGCCCTGTGGCTTTACCTCGGACGGCCTGCCGGTGGGCCTGCACATCATCGGGCCGATGCACCGCGACGATCTCGTGCTGCGGGCCTCGAAGGCCTATGAAAACGCCAGGCCGACCTGGGACCGGCGTCCCGAATTGAAAGGCTAGGGAGCGGAGCGTGGGGGGAAATACCTGATGGGCTGGATCGTCGTCGCCGCGGGCGTCGTGTTCCTGTTTGCCGGAACGGCCTTGGCCTACGTCATCGGCGCCGCCTCGGTGCTGACCTACATCGTCAACGGCAAGGCTGCCTATCTGGCCATCATTCCCCAGCGCATCTTCGCCCAGGTCGACGTCTTCGCCTTCATGGCCATGCCGCTCTTCATCCTGACCGGCGACATCATGAACCGGGCCGGCCTGACACGGGTGCTGATCGAGTTCTCCATGGCGCTGGTGGGCCGCTTCAAGGGCGGACTGGGTCACGTCAACATCATGACCAGCGTCTTCTTCGCCGGCATCTCGGGCTCGGCGGTGGCGGATTCGGCGGCGCTTTCCAATACGCTCGTGCCGGCCATGCGCGAGCAGGGCTACACCAACCTCTATGCCAGCGTCATCACCGCCGCCTCCTCGATCATCGGTCCCATCATTCCGCCCAGCATTATTCTGATTATCTACGGCGCCCTGATGCAGACCTCGATCGCGGCGCTTTTCATCGCCGGTATCGTGCCGGGGCTGCTGCTGGCTTTCGCGCTTTTCATCATCAACACCATTTATGCCTACAAGGACGACCACCCCGGCGGCCGGCCCGAGGACATCCCGCCCTTCTGGCCGGCCTTCCGCCGGGCTGCGCCGGCGCTTTTGCTGCCCATCATCATCGTCGGCGGCATCATCGTCGGCGTCGTCACGCCCACCGAGGCGGCGACGCTGGCCGTCATCACGGCGACCTTGGTGGGCCTCTATTACGGCGAGGTGACGTGGGCCAAGCTCTGGGACTCCTTCCAGCACACCGCCATCCTGACCGGCGCCATCTTCATCATCCTCAGCGCCATCGCCTGTCTGGGCTACATCGCCGGGCTGCTGCAATGGCCGCAATTGCTCAGCGAACTGGTGGTCGGTGCCGGGCTCTCCGGTCTCGAATACCTCTTCGTCTTGAACGTGATTTTTTTGTTTGCCGGCATGATCATGGACATTCCCGTGGCCCTGACGTTGCTGGTGCCGCTGTTGGCGCCGATTGCCCTGGCCCAGGGGGTGAACCCGACGCACTTGGGCATCGTGCTTTGTTTCAACCTCTGTATCGGCCTGATCACGCCGCCGCTCGGCGGCTGCCTGATCATCGTCTCGACGGTGACGGGCGAGAGCTATTGGCGCATGGCGCGCGCCATCATACCGTTCGCGCTGGTCGAAATGGCCGTGCTCATCATCCTGGTTCTGTTTCCCGAGTTGAGTTTGTTTTTGCCGCGCTTGGCAGGCCTTGCGGTAGGCTAAGCAGAAATACCTGAAGGGAGGATATCGATGAAAAAGCTAACACTCAGTATGGTCGCCGCGGCGGTCCTGGCGTTTTCCGCCACGGCCCAGGCGGAGATCAAGATCGCCCTGGATTCACCGCCGGACCTGAACAAATCCGGCACCTACGTTTGGGCCCACAACTTCACCGAGGCCCTGAAAAGAGCTGGTTTGGATGCCAAGGAATACGCCCGCAACTCGCTGGGCGAGGAGGCCGAGAGGTTGGACCAGGTCAGCCAGGGCCTGCTTGAGGTCTCGATGTCGGACGTCAAACAGGCGGGCAAGATCGACAAGATGATCTTCGGCATCTATCTGCCCTACCTGTTCGAGAACATCGCCCACGTCGACCGGGCCGCCGCCACCGGGCTGTTGGCCAAGATCAACACCAACCTGGCCAAGAACGGTGTGCGCATTCTGGCGCTCGTTTCGCTGGGTCCGGCGGCCGGAATTTTCAACACCAAGAAGGAAATCAAGACCGTTGGCGACATGGCCAGCCTGCGCATGCGGGCGCTCGATGAGCACCAGATCGCGCTGTACAAGACCTGGGGCACGACGGGCACCATCGTTTCCTGGTCGGAGGTGCCGAATGCGCTGCAGACCGGCGTGGCGGATGGCTATTTGAATCCCTCCTTCGTGCCCTTGATGTTCGGCCATACCGACTTCATCAAGTTCTTCACCAACGCCCAGCTCATTCCCTCGACCCGCCTGGCCCTGGTCTCCAACGATTGGTACAACGGTCTCTCGGCCGGCGACCGGGCCAAAGTCGACGGCGCCGCGGCCGAGGCCACCAAGATCAACCGTGCCTGGATCATCAAGCAGGAAGCGGTGATGCTCAAGGATGTCGCCAAGGCCGGCATCAAGGTGACCGAGCTGACCCCTGCGGCCCGGGCCGAATTCGTCAAGCGCTCGCGCCAGGTTTGGACCACGGGCGCGCTGGAGGCAGCCAAGGCCAAGCTCTGGGTCGAAGCCGCCGACAAGACACGGTAAGCGCCCATGCGCGGCGCCATCATCTGGTTGAGCGACGAGATCGACCGGTTTTGCCGGTTCAGCGCGGTGGCCTGTTTCGCCACCATGCTGGTGTTCGTCGCCATCCAGGTGGTGGGCCGCTACATTTTCAATGCACCACCGACGTGGACCGAGGAGCTGGCCCGCTTTTCCATGGTATGGGGCGGGCTCCTCGGTGCCACGGTTTCCTTCAAGGCGCGTTTCGATCCGGTGCTGATCAAGCCCAAGCCCAGCGAGGGGCCGGTCCTGAGCTGGGGCAAGACCACCGTGCGTACGGCCGCGGTGGTGATGCTTCTGGGGCCGGTCTTCTATTATTCCATCTTCGGCCCCGGCCTCAATCCGGCCCGCGGCTTCTTGGGCCGTTCGATCATGCGCACCGCCGATACACTCGGCTTTCCCATGATCTACGTCACCATCGCCGTGCCGGTCATGGCCGGCATCATCCTCTTTCATCTGCTGGCGCAACATGCCGGCGACGAACGCGAGCCCCAGGGTTTCGGCACCATCGACGAGCCCGATTCCCCCTAGCTTCGGGAAACCCTCATGAAAGTCTTCATCGCCTGTTTGGGCACCGAATCGAACACCTTCTCGCCCTTCCCCACGGGGCGCGAGACCTACGCCGAGACCATGCTCTTCCATGGCGATGCGACGCGGCAGGAGGGGTTCATTTTCTCCGAGCCCCTGCGCACCTGGCGCCGACTGGCCGAGGCCGGGGGCGCCCGTGTGGTGGAATCCATCGCCGCCTTCGCCCAGCCCGCCGGACCCACCGTGCAGGCCCTCTACGAGGAGTTCCGCGACGAGCTGCTGGGTGACCTGGAGGCCGCCATGCCCGTCGACATGGTGCTGATCAGCATGCACGGCGCCATGGTGGCCGATGATTGCGACGACTGCGAGGGCGATATCCTCACGCGCGCCCGGGCCATCGTCGGCGCCGGGGCGGCGCTGGGCTGCGAGCTCGATCTCCATTGCTCCATCACGCCCGAGATGCTGGCCGCCGCCGATGCCATCGTCACCTTCAAGGAATACCCCCACATCGACTTCAACGAACGCGCGGATGAGCTCTATCAAGTGCTGCTGGGCAAGGTCGAGGGCCGCACCCAGCCGACCACCGGCACCTGGGACGTGCGCATGATCAGCACCTGGCGCACACCCGTCGAGCCAATGAAGAGCTTCGTCTCCAGGATGCAGTCGCTGGAAGGGAAAGATGGCATTCTATCGGTTTCCTTCGCCCACGGCTTTCCCTGGGGCGACGTCGAGCACGTCACCTCGACCATGCTGGTGATCAGCGACGGCGACCAGGCCAAGGCCGAGGCCCTGGCCGAGGAACTGGGCCGCGAGGTCTTCGCCATGCGCCATCAGACCCATCCCCGATTGTCGAGCATGGCCGAGGCTTTCGATGCCGCCGTGGCGGCCAACCACTTCCCGGTGGTGCTGGCCGACGTGGCCGACAACGCCGGCGGCGGAGCACCCTCGGATTCCACCTTCGTGCTGCGCGAGGTCCTCGACCGCGGCCTCGACAATGTCGCCACCGGGCTTTACTGGGACCCGGTGACGGTGCGCTTTTGCAAGGAAGGCGGTGTCGGTGCCACCCTTGACCTGCGCATCGCCGGCAAGTGCGGCACCATGTCGGGCGATCCACTCGATTTACGTGTCACCGTCATGGGCATCATCGAAGGCGCCAACCAGAGCTTCGGCACCGCCACGGCCGAGATGGGCGACGCCGTCTGGCTGCGCTGTGAGCCCGAGATCGACCTCATCGTCACCAGCGTACGCACCCAGACCTTCCATCCCAACGCCTTCACCCAGTTCGGCCTCGATCTTGCGGCCAAGAAGATCGTCGTGGTGAAATCGTCGCAGCACTTCTATGCCGGCTTCGAACCCATCGCCGCCGAGGTCCACTACATTGGCGGTGAGGGCGCGCTCAATACCGATTTTGCTGCTATTCCCTACACCAAGCTCAAGACCCCGTTTTGGCCCAAGGTCGAGGATCCGTACACGGGGTAGGGCAGGCGCCGCCTTTTTTTGGTTTGTCATTCCCACGAAAGCGGGAACCCAGGTTTTGTGCCGTGTTTTGGTAGAAGCAAAAAAGTCCCCTGTTAAGAAGCCGTTTTGAGCATTGAGATCGGGGTTAGCGCGGCCCATATTGCGGCGATGATTTTGCACAAAAGTTTCCTCAACCACTTGAGGATGAGGCGGAAGTTGTAGCCGACGGCGGTCATGACGGCGTT
>JASLXG010000045.1 GCA_030740435.1 Alphaproteobacteria bacterium
GACCCGAAGTCCGTCCCGTTTCGATTCACCCATCGGGTGTGCCATGCCAACCACTCCATCAACTCCTCAACATATTGATTCTTATAGCATAATCTCCATCTCAGGGCATCGATTAACGAGTTCATCTGGGAAATGGGGGATAAGGGCGACGTGGAACTTGCCGAGAGATTGCGCCTGAACTTCATCGCTGAGGGTGATCTGATCTCGCGCTTCAACCACCCCCACATCATCGCTATCCTCGAACGCACCTGCCTGGCCGACGGCACACCCTTTTTTGTTATGCCCTATCACCCCAGGAGCCTAGCCGAGTTGATGGGGCCGCCTGAGGCGACGACAACGCTGGCGGCCGATTCTCCTTTGCTGCAGCGACCGAAGCGGGCGCTCGGCCAAGGGCTAACCGTGGTGATCCTGCGCCAACTCCTGATGGCCCTGGCTGAGGTTCATCGCCAGGACGTCGTGCACCGTGACGTCAAGCCGGACAACGTGCTGATCGATCAGCACGGCAGTGCCGTATTGTGCGATTTCGGCGTTGCCAGGAGCCCCTTCAGTGACGCGGCCCCGGTGCAGCGCAAATTCGGTGCGCCGCCGTTCATCAGTCCCGAACAATCCCGTGACCCGGCGGCCGTAGACGCTCGGACCGATATCTATGCCGTCGGCATCATGGCTCACCTGATGCTAACCGGCCGATCCCCTGATGATCGGCGGCCGCCGCTAGAGTCGAACCCGGGCATCGGCACCGGCTTGGCCAAGTGGGTGATGCGAATGACGGAACGGGAGGCGGCCAAGCGGCCGGCCGCCGCCGCCGCAGCACTTGCCCAACTGGATGACGCGGCGTCCGGGCTTGATCTGTCAACCGGACCTACCTGATTGGTCACCTGACGATATCGCCCGCGAGCCGATTCGGCCGGCCAGCATCGTTTGCACCAGGGCTGGCGCCTGAGTAAGCAGTTCAAACGCCCGGGTTGAGGGCGACCAGGCGGCGTTTGCAACGGCGCCGGGCCGGGATGATACTGCTTCCGGGGCGTCGTCAGGGGCAGGCCGGCCATGCGCGTCAGCGACAGTCTTTGGGAAATGCCGGGATCGCGGTGGCCCGGTGCCGTGGTGGCGATGCTGGCGGCTTGGCTTGGTCTGAGCTGCGCCGCCGCCGCCGTCCCCTTGTGGCCGCCCCTGCCCGGCCAACTGCGCCCGCCCCCCTTGATCATCAATATCGCGCTCAACGACGCCGGCTCGGACGCCCTGGCGCGGCTGCGCCGGGTGCCGCCCAGCCCAACGGTGTTCCAGGCGCAAAAGTTGCTGCGCGACCTGGGTCATTACCGGGGGTCCGTCAACGGCCTCCTCGACGCCGCCACCAGCGCCGCCGTCAAACGTTATCAGCGGCGCACCAACCTCGAAGTCGACGGCCTGGTCAGCGAGGCCTTGCTCGACCATCTCGAATTCACCGGCCGGGCCGAGCGTCTGGTCGAACGGCTGAGCCAGGTGCGCAGCCAGCAGGTGGCCCGAGCCCGGGCCGCCCTGGCCGCCCAACCCGAGACCCGGAGCCTGCTCGCCGGGCGGGCCGCCGACGAAGCCGCCGACCCGGCGCGCGACAGTGCCGCCTGCTTTGCCGCGCCCAGCGTGTCGTGTCTGCTCGAGGAAGCCCTGGAAGCGGCCAAGGCCGTGCATCGGGCCCATTTCAGGGATTGGGTGTTGGGCGAGATCCTGCAGCTGCAAGCCCGCCTGGGTCGTGACGACGAGGCCCTGGCAACGGCTGCCCGCATCGATGATCCGCGCCTGGTCATGACGGCGCTGGGCAAGATCGCCCGGGCCCAGGCCCGGCAGCGGCGTTGGCAGGCGGCCGGCGCCACGGCCCGCCTTATCCCCGACCCCCAGGTGCGGGCCGGCGTGCTGGTGGCCTTGGTGGCGGCGCTGGCCGAGGCCGAGCGGGTGGCCGCGGCATACGACGCGGCGAGCGAAGCGGCGGCCTTGCTCGAACGCATTGCCGCCGGCCGGGCACGCCTGGAGGTCTTGAGCGGCCTGGTGTTGGCTCTCGAGGCGCCGCCCCCGGCAGAGCCGCCGCCGGTGCTTGGCGCCTTGGCGGAAAAATTCGTCGCCCGCGCCCTGGCCGCGGTCGAGGCGGGCTTGCCCGGAGCGCGGCGGCGCGTGGCCCAGTTGATGGCCCGGCGCGGCCGCCCGGGCGCCGCCCTGGCACTTGCCGAGGAACTGGCCGATGCCGACCAGCGGGATGTCTTGATGGCCGACATAGCCCTCGCCCAGGCCCGCCTGGGGCAAGACCAGGCGGCCTTGGCCAGCGTCGCACGAGTTGCCCTGCCGCGTTACCGCATTGCCGCCCTGGTCCGTATCGCCAATCTGCACAGCGCCGCCGAGCGCCCTGGCGCGGCGCGCGCCGTTCTCGCCCGGGCCTTGCCCGAGATCGACAATATCGAGGCGAAATTCAGCTACGCCCGGGCCGACGCCGGCAACCGTCTGGTGCATGCCCTGATCGATGCCGGGGCCGGCGCCGAGGCCCGGCGCACGGCTGGCGCCATTGGTGATGCCCGGCTGCGCGCCGATGCCCAGTGGCGCCTGGCGGCCGCGGCGGCGGCGGCGGCGCGGACGGGCGCCACCGGGGCGGCGGCGGCGGAGCGGCTGTCGCGGGATCTGACCGGCGCTATCGGCAGCGCCCTCGATCGTGCCTGGACCTCGTGCAATGGCGTCCGGGCGGGGCTGAACGCGGGTGCCCGCCCGTTGGCCCGGCGGACCTTCGAGTTGGCTCTCGAGACGGTTCGCGAGATTTCCAGCCCCTGGGCCAGGGCGCAGGCGCTGGTGCGCCTGGCCGCCACTCTGAGTGCCCTCGAAGAAAACTGAGATGAGACCCCGGAGCGCGGATTTTTCGACGCCACGAGCTTTGCCGAGTAAAATAATTATGGCCCGCGAAATTCGGCAAAATGCGACCGGTCGTTCTTTTATTTTCCTGTGAGGGGGCCGAAAACGGCTCTTTTCAGCTCTTTCAAAAATTCTTAACCTTATTTTTTTTAGGGTTATTCAGCATCTTCTAAGTATCGGATTTTATTGAAAAAAATGCCTTGCCGCAGAGGCTGAACCATTGTTTTCGGGAGATCGAGGACGTATATTTCGGAGTATGGAGATGTTGCCCTGAGTGGCGCCCGATTTTTGCGCTGTGCCTGTGGCGGCTTCTTCATGGAGACAGTCGGGACTCGTTTTGATGAGTTCCAAAGGGCAATGCCCGTAGGCTCGGATCAGGGCGCAAACGGGCTGGCAAGGTGAGGTGAGCCGTGGCGGTCGATAATCTTCAACCCGGAATCTCGACGGATGATCTGGTAGCTGACGAGGGTGGCGAGGCCATCGTCCTGGACATCGGCGCGGGACCCCATCTGACGGTACCTGGCGGCACCATGATGTTGACGGCGGATTTCGTCCGCGCGGGGCCGGACCTTATCATCGAGGGCCAGGACGGCAGCGAAATCATCGTTCGGGACTATTACACCGTCGACGATCCGCCCGCCCTGATGACCTCGGGTGGCGCCCAGATGCCGGCCGACCTGGTCCACAAGCTGGCCGGTTCGATGGCTCCCGGTCAGTACGCCCAGGCGGCACCCGGCGAAGAGCCCCAGCCCATCGGCACGGTTCAGACCATTACCGGCAGCGTCACCGTGGTCCGGGCCGACGGCACTGAAGTTACCCTCAGCGCTGGCGCCCCGGTCTTTCAGGGCGACGTCATCGAGACCGGCGGCGAAGGCTCGGTCGGCATCGTCTTCGTCGACGACACCACTTTCTCGCTGGGCGAAGAGGGCCGCATGGTTCTCGACGAGTTGGTCTACGACGCCGAAACCCACGAAGGCAATTCGGCCTTCTCCGTCGTCCAGGGTGTGTTCTCCTTCGTTTCGGGCTCGATCGCCAAGTCGGGGTCGGACGCCATGCAGATACGCACGCCGGTGGCCACGATCGGTATTCGCGGCACCAAGGTGGCGGTCAAGGCCGGTGCCGAGGGCGAGGAAAACGTCATCACCCTGCTCGAGGAAGAGGGCGGCATCACGGGCGAGATCGTGGTCAGCAATGACGGCGGCGAGCAAATTCTCAACCAGGCCGGCCAGACCACCACCGTGACCAGTTTTCTGCAATCGCCGTCGGCACCGGTGGTGCTGCCGCAGGCCCAGTTGGATCAGCTTTTCGGCAGCACCATCAACGTGCTGCCGCCGAGCCCTGCCGCCCAGCGCGAGGCTCGTGAAGAAAGCGAAGGGCGTCGCGAAGATGGCGAAGCGGAGCGCGGCGAGGCCGGGGCGGAAGGAGAAGAGGAGGCGGAAGAGGAGGGCGAGGGCGAGGGCGAGGAAGGCGAGGGCGAAGCCGAAGTGGCGGAGGGCGAAACCGAAGCGGAAGCGGAAGCCGAAGCCGAAGCCGAAGCCGAAGTGGCGGAGGGCGAAACCGAAGCGGAAGCGGAAGCAGAAGCCGAAGCCGAAGCCGAAGCCGAAGCCGAAGCGGAGGCAGAGGCAGAGGCAGAGGCAGAGGCAGAGGAGGCCGAAGCGGAAGCCGAAATGGCGGAGGGCGAAGCCGATACGGAAATGACCGAAGCCGAAGAGGCCGATCTAGGCAATATCGAGCCGGCGGCGGGAGAGGCTGAGGAGGGTGCTGCCGATGCCGATGCCGATGCCGAATTGGCTGAAGCCGAAGAGGCCGATACCGAGGGGGGCGAAACTGAAGAAGCCCCTGCCGAAGACGCCGCTGAAGAGGCGCTCGCCGCGGGTGCTGACGCCGAGCAGGTGGCGCTGGCCCAAGCGGCTTCGGAAATCGCTCAAGCCCAGGCAGAGGCCAGCGGCGAGAGTGCCGAGGCGGCGGCCGCCGCCTCCGAAGAGGCTTTCGATCAGGCTCTCGCCGGTGACTTGAGCGCCGACGCGCTCGTCGAAACCGCGGCGGGCGGTGCCGAAGACGTTGGCACGGGCGACGTCGAATTTGGCAGTTTCCTGGGCGACGACCCCACCACCGGCTTTGGTTCGGATGGCGACGGCTCCGACCAATTCATAAATTTCGGCGCCGACACGGCCGACATCACCGACATCACCGACACCACCGATACAACGACGGGCGCCTCGGATCGGCCGGCCGAAGTCATTGATTCCGCGGCCTCGGCGCCCAGCGTCGAAACCACTGACGCGGCGGGCAGCGAAGACCGGGCCGTGGCTCTCGACATCCGGGCCGCCGTCACCGATACCGACGGCTCGGAGGAAATCACCAGCGTCATCATTTCTGGTGTTCCGGAGGGCGCCGAGTTGTCCGCCGGCACCGACAACGGCGACGGCACCTGGATCCTGGACCCGGCTCAGTTGACGGACCTGACCGTGACGCCGCCGGCCGATTCGAGTGACGACTTCTCCCTGACGGTGACGGTGACATCGACCGAGGAATCCAGCGGCAACACGGCCTCGACGGAATCGATCTTGAACGTTTCGCTGACGGGCGTCGCCGACGCGCCGACGATGGACGTGAGCGATGCCGCGGGCGCCGAGGACAGCGCCATTACGCTGGATATCTCGTCGGCGCTGACGGATACGGACGGGTCGGAGACGTTGTCGCTGACGATAAGTGGCGTGCCTGACGGTGCCAGCCTGAGCGCCGGCACCGACAACGGCGATGGTTCTTGGACTCTAACACCTGACCAATTGAGCGACCTGACGGTGACACCGCCGGCCGATTCGAGCGATGACTTCGCGCTGACGGTGACGGCCACGTCGACCGAGGCCGATGGCGACACGGCGACGACGACCTCCACGCTGAACGTCGCGGTGACCGGTGTCGCCGACGCGCCGACCATGGGCGTGAGCGACGCGGCGGGCGCCGAGGACAGCGCCATTACGCTGGATATCTCGTCGGCGCTGACGGATACGGACGCCTCCGAGACGTTGTCGCTGACGATCAGTGGCGTGCCGATGGGTGCCAGCCTGAGCGCCGGCACCGACAACGGCGATGGTTCTTGGACGCTGACACCTGACCAATTGAGCGACCTGACGGTGACACCGCCGGCCGATTCGAGCGATGACTTCGCGCTGACGGTAGCGGCCACGACGACCGAGGCCGATGGCGACACGGCGACGACAATCTCCACGCTGAATGTCGCGGTGACCGGTGTTGCCGACGCGCCGACCATGAGCGTGAGCGATGCCGCGGGCGACGAGGACAGCGCCATTGCGCTGGATATCTCGTCGGCGCTGACGGATACGGATGGGTCGGAGATGCTGTCGCTGACGATCAGTGGCGTGCCG
>JASLXG010000046.1 GCA_030740435.1 Alphaproteobacteria bacterium
CGTCAGCGCCCCATTTTTTTGGCCCGCCTCAGGCCGCGGCTCCCCGGCCCCGAGCGTTGGCCGCCAGGTAGTCGACGATGGCCTCGCCCTGGCTGCCCGGGGGAAAGATCCTGGCCACGCCACGGGCCAACAGGCTTTCGATCTGGCGCGGCGGTATGTGGCCGCCGACGACCACCGGAACGTCAGCCAGATCGCTCTCCTCGACCAGCTCCATGAGGTCTTCGATGAGGGCGAAATTGGAGGCGTGGCTGCTGATGCCGATGAGGTCGACGTCCTCGTGAAGGGCGGCGTTGACGATCATGGCCGGAGTCTGGTTGACACCGAGATAGACCACCTCGAAGCCGGCGTCGCGCAACAGCGTGGCCACCACCTCGGCGCCTGTGGTGTGGCTGTCGAGGCCGATCATCGAGACCAGCATCTTGATGCCTTTACCTTGGTTCATGGATTGGTCCCCGTGCTAGCCCAGCTCGTAAGGGCAATCGATCATCTCGAAATGATCGTACTTGAGCCCCCGGGCCAGGCGAATGGTGCCCATGACCTCGCCGGCCGTGGCGTAGACCTTGACCGCCTCGATGATGGCCGGCATCAGGTTGAAGCGGTTTTCTTTTCGTGCGTCGGCGTAGAGGCGCTTGAGAGCGGCCTGGATGACGGCTGTGTCCCGGGTCTTCTTCCATTCCTCCATGCGCTTGGCGATGGCTTCCGAATCGCTGGCCTCGACTTCTTGTACCGGGATCTCGAAGGCTTCCTCTTCCTCGGGGATGGTCAGGTGGTTGACGCCCACCACCAGCCGTTCGCCGTCGTTCATCTGGCGGAACTTGAGGTTGGCTTCCTCCTGCATCATGGCCTGGATGAAACCCTGTTCGATGGCCGCCACCAAACCGCCCTGGGCGTCGATCTCTTCCAGCACGCGGTAGCCCGCAGCCTCCACCTCGTTGGTCAGGCTTTCGACGAAGTAGGAACCGGCCAGCGGGTCGACCACGTCGGCCACACCGGTCTCCTCGGCCACGATGTGCTGGGTATTGAGCGACATCAGCGCCGCCAGGGCCGAGGGCTCGGCGTGGGCGTTGTCCAGCGTGGCGTTATCGAGCGCCGTGCAGCCCACCATGGCCCCGGCCAGGGTCTGGATGGCGCTGCGGGCGATGTTGTTCAAGGGCTGCTGGTAGGTCATGACGCGGCCCGAGGTGTGGACGGCGATCAGCAGCTGGCAGGACTTTTCGTCCTTGGCGTCGAAGTGTTCCTTGGCCATCTTGGCCCACATGCGGCGAAGCGCCCGGACCTTGGCGACTTCCTCGAAAAAGCGCGAGCCGATCGAGACCAACTGGTAGGGCACGCGCATGGCTTCTTCGAATGCCAGGCCGCGCTCATTGACCAGGCGGCCGCAGACCTCCTTCAGCATGGAAAGCTCGATGGCCAGCATCTGGGCGTTGTTGCCGCCCGATTCCTGGAAATGCTGGCCCACCAGGCCGCCGCGCATCTTGATGCGGTTGCGCACCACGTATTCCGAAACGTCCAAAAAGAGCTTCATGTTGAGGTCGAAGGGGTGCACGTCGGTCTGGCCGAAGACGTTGCCGAAGGGCGATTCGAAGACCGAGCCGTGGATCTCGCTGGGATCGATGCCGCGTTTCTCGGCCAGCGCTATGACGTAGGCGAGGCGCAGCGACGAGGGCGCGCAGCAGCCCAAGAGCGTGATCGACTGGCCGGTCAGCGGGATATCCTCCATCAACTCCTCGAATTCCAGCAGCGACGAGCCCGGCCAGCCCAGCACGCCGTTCTCGCGCCGGGCCAGCGGGTGGTCGGCATCGATGCAGGAACACGAGACGCGATCATGGATGACGCACATGCCGCCCTTCTGCCCCATCTCGCGATACTTTTTCAGAACCTTGTTGGCGTCCTTGGACGACCCCAGCCCGGCCGTCATGCGCCGCGTCCACATGCGGCTGCGGTAGCCGGCCTCGTAATAGCCCCGGGTGTAGGGGAAACTGCCGGGATCGCCGAGATCGCGCTGGTAATCCAATCCATCGACATCGCCGGGCCCGTAGACCGGTTTGATTTCGTAGCCATAGTCGGTGGCGTATTTCATGATTGCTCTCCTGCGCCGGTGCTGGTCCCAGATCCTGCCGACAAACAGATCACAGGCGGGGACTGGAATCAATATTTTTCTAACGACAATTAGAAACTAACATTAATTAGAATTTCCTCTATACTGGCAGCCAGCGAAACCTTTCGAGATGGGCCTGTGAAGCCAAATAACGAACAAAAGGCCAGCAAATCCCAAAAGACACGCGAACGCGTGCTCGACGCGGCGGCCAAGATATTCCGCCAGAAAGGCTACGCGGCCACCCGCCTGGCCGACATCGCGGCGGCCGCCGACACCCAGGCCGGCAGTCTCTACTATCACTTCGATTCCAAGGAACAGCTGCTCGACGAAGTGCTGGAGCGTGGCCACGGCCGCGTCGCCGAAACCGTGCGCCAGCGTATCAATGAGCTGGGCCCGGCGGCCAGCTACCGCGACCACTTGGCCGTCGCCATCCTGGCGCACCTGGAAATCAACCTGCGCCACGACGACTACGCCGCCGCCAACATCCACCTGCACAACCAAGTCCCCGAGGCCATCCGCCAACGCCACATCCAAAAACACCGCGCCTACGCCGCCTACTGGCACGACCTTTTCGCCAAGGCCCGGACGGCCGGCGAGATCCGCGCCGACGTCGACATCTCGATGGCACGACTGAACTTATTCGGCATGATGAACTGGTCGATCGAATGGTACCGGCCGGGGCGTCTCGAGATCGAGGAACTGGCCGACAGCATGTGCCGGACGTTGTTTGACGGGATAACGTGAGGGTTATT
>JASLXG010000047.1 GCA_030740435.1 Alphaproteobacteria bacterium
CGGGCGAACAGTGCCCGACCGGATATGAGGTGATGCGGCAATGCCGCTCAAAACGTAAACGAGGCCATCCTGTGCGAAGCCTGACGATCACAACCAAACCAAAAGGAGTTCCACCTTGACAACGAGACCCCCATATGAGGGTCAGGGAGGGGGTGTTTATTCTGATGTTTAGACGGCCGCCCGATTCCTTCACAGGCTCGAAAGCGGGAACCCGGGTTTGGTTGGGTTTTTCAAGGTTGCAGCCGCAGAACGACAGCAATAAATGATACAAAACCTGGGTTCCCGTTTTCACGGGAATGACAAAAAATGGCCATCGCCGCGAGCGAAAAGAATCTAAACCGGATTGAGGGCGGCCAGGGGCGGCGTCTCGGCCCCTTCGACTTCGACCGTGTTGCCCTTGATGCGCACCCGGCCTTCGGCGATCCACTTCACCGCCTTGGGGTAGCACTGGTGTTCGGTGGCCAGCACCCGGGCGGCCAGGGCGTCGGCGTCGTCGCCCGGGCGCAGCGGCACCAGCGACTGCATGATGATGGGGCCGGCGTCCACTTCGGGCCGCACGAAATGCACCGTGCAGCCGGAAAAGCGGGCGCCCGAAGCGATCACCTGCTGGTGCACGTGGATGCCGGGAAAGGCCGGCAGCAGCGAAGGGTGGATGTTGATCACGCGGTCGGGCCAGCGGCCCAGGAAATCGGCTGTCAACAGGCGCATGAAGCCGGCCAGGCAGACCAGCTCGACGCCGGCGCCACGCAGGCTGGCATCGACCTCCGCTTCGAAGTCCTGGCGCTCGGCGAAGTCGCGGTGATCGAAAGCCGCCGTTGCCAGGCCGGCGCTCTGCGCCCGTTCGAGGCCGGCGGCCTGGGGCTGGTTGGAGACCACCAGGGCGATCTCGGCCGGATAATCGTCCTGGGCGCAAGCCGCCATCAGGGCCTGCAGGTTCGAGCCTCGCCCGGAAATCAAGACACCCAGTTTCACGCTTGCCTCACGTCCAGCTCAGGTTGCCGATTGCCACGCCCTCGGTCTCGACGATGTGGCCTACGGGCAGAGCGCCGCCCAACAATTCGGCCGCCGTCTCGGCCTCGGTGTCAGCGACGATGGCCAGCATGCCGAGGCCGCAGTTGAAGGTGCGCAGCATTTCGTCATCCGGCACGCCCTCGGCCGCCAGCCAGGCGAACACTGGCGGCATCGGCCAGCGGCCGGCGTCAAGCTCGGCGCCCAGGCCGGGCGGCAGAACCCGCGGCAGGTTCTCCAAAAGACCGCCGCCGGTGATGTGGGCAAAGCCCTTGGCCAGGCCGGCCCGGGCCAGGGCCAGGCAGTCGCGTACATAGATCCGGGTGGCTGTCAGCAGGGTCGTGCCGAGGTCGCCCTCGGCGGCAAAGGGGGCCGGCGCCGCCAAATCCAGGCCCTCCTCGTCAACGATCTTGCGTACTAGCGAAAAACCGTTGGAATGGAGGCCCGAGGCCGGCAGTCCGAGCACCACGTCGCCGGCCTGGATGGTGCCGCCGGTGATCTCGCGGCCGCGCTCCACGGCGCCCACGGCGAAGCCGGCGAGGTCGTAATCACCCGGCCGGTAAAGCCCCGGCAACTCGGCCGTTTCGCCGCCGATGAGGGCACATCCGGCTTCCCGGCAGCCGCTTGCGATGCCTGCCACCAGTTCCGCCGCGGCCTCGACATCGAGTTTGCCCGTGGCGAAATAATCGAGGAAAAACAAGGGCTCGGCACCCTGCACCACGAGGTCGTTGACGCACATCGCGACGAGATCGATGCCGACGTTGGCGTGCTGGCCGGCGGCCTTGGCCAGCAACAGCTTGGTGCCGACACCATCGCTCGCCGCCACCAACAGGGGATCCTCGTAACCTGCCGCCCGGGCGTCGAAAAAGCCGCCGAAGCCGCCCAGTTCGGCATCCGCTCCGGGTCGGGCCGTACTGCGGGCCAGACCCGAGATGCGCTCGATCAAGGCGTTGCCGGCCGCAATGTCGACGCCGGCGTCGCGGTAACGCCGACCGCCGGCTTGTGGGTCTTTGTTGATGGTGTCCCCGCTGCTAAGATAAACTACCGCCGCTGCGCTGAAGATACTTCATCACGGAATGTTTGCAATGCTGCTGCGTGGGCATATCAAAACCGGCGCGATAGTCGGCTGCCTGTTGCTCGTGGCCGGCTGGCTGGCGCTTCTGCCGGGCCCTGCCGGGGCTCAGGCAAGCGATGTCTTTACCGTCGCCGGGGTGGCTGTCGACGCCACCGCCGAAACCGCCACGTCGGCCCGCGCAGAGGCTCTGATGTCGGGGCAACGCGACGCCTTTTACCGTTTGCTGCGCCGCCTGACGCCGCAGTCCAGCTACCGCCGCCATCCCCTGCTCGACGACGATACCGTGACGGCGCTGATCGACAGTTTCGAGATCGCCGATGAGAAACGCAGCTCGACGCGCTATCTGGCCAGCCTCACCATCCGCTTCAAACCCGACGAGGTGCGTGCGCTGCTGCGCCAGCAGGAGCTGCCGTTTTCCGAAACCGCGAGCAAGCCGGTTTTGATTCTGCCGGTCTATGAGGCGGCCGGGGCGCGCAATCTGTGGGACGACCCCAATCCCTGGCGCGTGGCCTGGGGGGGACTGGAGGAGCGCGATGGTTTCGTGCCGCTGGTGATACCCGACGGCGATCTCACCGATGTCGGCACCATCGGCGCGCCGCAGGCTCTGGCCGGCAACGCCGAACACCTGCAGGCCATAGCCAAGCGCTATGGCGTGGCCGATGTGCTGGTGGTACACGCCGTGCTCAGTCGTGATCTCGCCGCCGGCGTGCCGGAACTCGTGGTAACGCTGCGGCGCAGCGGACCCGGCGGCGAGGCGACCGTGGTGGAAAGCTTCCGCGGCAACCGCGGCGAAGGCGTTCACGACCTGTTGGGCCATGCCGCGGCGGCCATTGCGCTGCGCCTGGAGGAAGACTGGAAACTGGCAACGCGTCTGCAATTCGAGAGCCAGGGCCGACTTGCCGCCAGCGTGCCGCTCGGCGGCTTGGCCGACTGGATCGTGGTGCGCGACCGGCTCGGCAGCATGGCCGAAATTCGCAAGCTCGAACTGGCCGAGATCTCGAGCGAGCAGGCCCAAGTGGTGCTGCATTACCTGGGCAGCCCCCAGCGCCTGGCCGTGGCCCTGGCCCAGCGCGACCTCTCGTTGAGCGACAAGAACGGCTATTGGGTGGTGCGCCGGCGCGACGCCCGGCGACCGGCGGCCCAATGAGCCCGCCCAACGTCATTTCGCTGGGCCGTCTGCTGTCGGTGCCGCTGACGGTGTGGGTGATCCTGCAGGGTTACTTCGTTGTGGCCTTCGCCGTGTTCGTGGCGGCCGGCATCTCGGACGCCGTCGACGGCTTGCTGGCCAAGCGCTTCGGCATGGAGACCGAGCTTGGCCGCTACCTCGACCCGCTGGCCGACAAGGCGCTGCTGGTGGCTGTCTTCGTGACGCTGGGGCAGATGGGATATTTGCCCATCTGGCTGGTCATCC
Source organism: Alphaproteobacteria bacterium (assembly GCA_030740435.1). Lineage (NCBI taxonomy): Bacteria > Pseudomonadati > Pseudomonadota > Alphaproteobacteria > Alphaproteobacteria bacterium. The sequence goes on from JASLXG010000047.1 coordinate 3,495, forward strand.
TGGTAGTCTCACGCGATGTCCTCATCGTCGGTGGCGTGATCTTGACCAATACCTTTTTCGAAGGCTGCCGGCCGCGGCCGGTGTTGATCAGCAAGATCAACACGGCGGCTCAGATCGTACTGGCCGCCGTGGTGCTGGGTGGCATCGCCTTCAGGCTCGGCGTCGCCCCGCTGACGAACGTGCTGGTCTATGCGGTGGGCGCCACGACGGCGGTGTCGGGAGCGCTTTATCTGGTGCAGTGGGGACGGCGGATCTCACGCCTCGAGGAGCGGGCATGACGGTGCAGCGCCAGGTCTGGTTCTGGCTCGCCACCGTGCTCGTGCTGCTGACGCTGCTGATCCTGGTGCGCTCCATATTGCTGCCTTTCGTGGCCGGCATGGCGGCGGCCTACTTCCTCGACCCGGCGGCCGACAGGCTCGAGGGGTGGGGGCTGCCGCGGACCCTGGCCACGGCGTTGATCACGCTGGTCTTCTTTCTCTTTATCATCGTGCTGTTCGTTTTGCTGTTCCCCGTGCTGCAGGATCAGGTGCTGGGCTTCGTGGGCCGCCTGCCGGCCTATATCGACCGGGCTCGCGAGCTGCTCATCCCTCTGGTCGACCGCCTTTTGATCCGCTTCGAGCTGGGCACCATGGGCGACGTGCGCGAGATGGCGTTGGGCTTCGCCGAGAACGTGGTGGGCGGCCTGGGCGGTGCCTTGCGGGGGCTGTGGAGCCGGGGCCTGGCCATCTTCAACGTGCTGGGATTGATCTTCATCACCCCCATCGTGACCTTTTATCTGTTGCGCGACTGGGACCACATCCTCGCCCGCATCGATGCTATCTGGCCCCGCCACCACGCCGAAACGGTGCGCCGCCAGCTTGACCTCATCGACCAGGCCATGGCCGGCTTCGTGCGCGGCCAGGCCACCGTGGCGGCGACGCTGGGCACCATCTACGGCATCGGCTGGTCGCTGGCCGGACTGGAGTTCGGCCTGGTCATCGGTCTGGGCACCGGGCTCTTGGCTTTCGTGCCCTATGTCGGAGCGGCGGTCGGCTTTCTTACCGCGCTGGCGGTGGGCCTTCTGCAATTCGGCTTCGAGCAGCCCTTGCCGCTGGGCATCATCATCGGCGTCTTCATTGCCGGCCAAACCCTGGACGCCAGTTTTCTCACGCCCAAGCTGGTCGGCGGCCGGGTCGGGCTGCATCCGGTGTGGGTGATTTTCGCACTGCTGGCCGGCGGCACGCTGTTTGGTTTCGTCGGCGTGCTGATCGCCGTGCCGTCGGCGGCGGCGATCGGCGTCATGGTGCGCTTCGGCAGCGAGCAATATCGCGCCAGCACGCTTTATTCGCACTCACAGGGCGGCAGCGACCCGGACGTCCAGGCATGACGGCGCAACTGGCTTTCGACCTGGCCCAGCGACCGGCGCTGGGGGCCGAGGATTTTTTACTCGCCGCCAGCAACGCCGAGGCCGTGTCCTGGCTCGATCGCTGGCCCGACTGGCCGGGCCGGGCGCTGGCGCTCCATGGCCCGCCGGGTTCGGGCAAGAGCCACCTCGTCCACGTCTGGCAGGCCGCTACCGGCGCTAAGTTGCTGACCCCGGAGGCCTTGGCGGCGGCAAACGGCGGGCTGGCGTTGGCGGCGGTGCCGGCTCTGGCGTTGGACGACGCCGACCGGGCGGGGCCGGAGGAGGCGCTCTTGCACCTTTACAACAACATCGTCGAGGCCGGCGGCAGCCTGCTGCTGACCGGCCGCACCCCACCGGCACGCTGGCCGCTGGCGCTCGCCGATCTGCGCTCGCGCCTGCGCGCGCTGCCCGCGGTGGCAGTACTGCCGCCCGACGACGCCCTGCTGGCGGCGCTGCTGGTCAAGCTTTTCGCCGACCGTCAGTTGCGCGTCGCCACGGACCTCGTCCACTATCTGGTCGGCCGTCTCGAACGGTCGCCCGATGCCGCCCGCCGGGCCGTGGCGGCGCTGGATGCGGGGGCCCTGGCCAAGGGCCGCGAAATTACCGTGCCGCTGGCCCGCGAAGTGTTGTTTTCCTGAGTTTGCGCAGAAAGACAAAGAAATCATGGATCTGGGAATCGCCGGTCGCAAGGCCATCGTATGTGCCGCCAGCAAGGGTCTGGGCAAGGGCTGCGCGCTGTCGCTGGCGCGTGAGGGCGTCGAGCTCACCATCTCGGCCCGCACGGTGGAGACGCTGGAAGCCACGGCCGAGGAAATCCGCGCCGCCACCGGGGCTTTGGTGCATACCGCAGCCGGTGACATCTCGACGCCCGAGGGCCGCGCCGCGGTGCTCGACAAATGCCCCCAGCCCGACATCCTGGTCAACAACAACGGCGGCCCGCCGCCCGGCGATTTCCGCGACTGGAGCCGAGAGGACTGGATCAAGGCGCTGGACGCCAACATGCTGGCCGCCATCGAGCTCATCAAGGCCACCGTCGACGGCATGATCGAGCGGCGCTGGGGCCGCATCGTCAACGTCACCTCGGGCGCCGTGCGCTCGCCGATCCCCATCCTCGGGCTCTCCAACGGCGCCCGCGCCGGCCTGACCGGCTTTTGTGCCGGGCTGGCGCGCCACACGGCGGCCCACAACGTCACCGTCAACAACATCCTGCCCGGACCCTTCGACACCGACCGGCTGCGCGGCAACCTGGCCAAGATGGCGGAGCGCGCAGGCCAAACGGCGGACCAGCTCTACGAGCAGCGCTGCCAGCAGAATCCCAGCAAACGCGTCGGCACGGCCGAGGAATTCGGCGAGGCCTGCGCTTTTCTCTGCTCCGACCAGGCCGGCTTCATCGTCGGCCAGAATCTCATGCTCGACGGCGGTGAATTCAACTCGACCATGTGATGGCGAAAACCAGGAAGGGGGCGAAATGAAGCCTTTGAAAACGCTCGCGGCGACTCTTTTGATTTGCCTGCTGGGACTGTCCGCCCGTGCCGCGGAGCCTGCCGCGGCGCTGGGCCTGTGGACCACCGAAGGCGGCAAATCGCGGGTCGAGATCTTCGATTGCAGTGGCAAGCTTTGCGGCAAGATCGTCTGGCTCAAGGAGCTGCTGGACAATCAGGGCAAGGAAAAGGTCGACCGCGAGAACCCGGACGAGGCGCTGAAGGGCCGCAAGATCCTGGGCCTGGCGCTGCTCAGCGATTTCGTCGCCGAGGGTCAGAGCGGCCGCCAGTGGACCGACGGACGCATCTACAATCCCGAGGACGGCCAGACCTACAAGTGCAACATGGAGCTGCAGGACGACGGCAAGCTCAAGGTGCGGGGCTACGTCGGCCTGCCGCTGTTCGGCAAAACCCAAATCTGGACGCCGGCGAAATAGTCTCTATTCCGTGAGTTCTTTGGGCCTGATGAAGTTGCAGAGCTTCGTCCGGCCCGGCTGCAGGTCTTCCCAGCCGGGGCTCGCGAGTTCGAATTCGGCCAGGCCGCAGGTGGGGAATTTGGCCAGTTTGGCCGGTGGCGGCGAGCCGTTGGCCAGGGCCAGGGCCAGGCTGGCCAGGCCGGGATTGTGGGCGATCACCATGACCGAGCCGACGGCATCGTCGCAGCGGCCGATTTCCGCCAGGATCTCGTCCGGGCTGGCCAGGTAGAGCCCTTGGCGATGCTCGACCGGCGGCGCCGTGGCCAGCTCGACCGCCACGCCTTCCCAGGTCTCGCGCGCCCGCACCGCCGTCGAGCAGAGCACCAGCTCAGGCAGCAAATCACGCCGTCGCAGGTAGCTGCCGATCAAGCCGGTGGCCTGGCGGCCGCGTTGGTTCAAGGGCCGTTCGCGATCATTGCCCCACAGGCCGCCATGGTCAGACTTGGCGTGGCGCAACAGGTAAAGCCGCTTCATCGCCCCACCATGCCACGGCCTTGGAGGGGCCGCCAAGCTTGACTTTCGGGGCCGGCGGCAGTATCCCACATATGGCGGTAACTGATTGGAACAACAGGAGAAATTTGAGTGGCCAAGGCGACTTCTCCGGCCCCGCCGGAGCCCGGATTCGAGGTTCCTGCCGATTTCGCCGACTCCAAGGCGCGCTTCATCAATCGCGAACTATCCTGGCTCGCCTTTAACGAACGCGTGCTCGAGGAGGCCGACAACCAGGGCTACCCGCTGCTTGAACGCATCAGTTTTCTCTCCATCTCGGCCGTCAACCTGGATGAATTCTACACCGTGCGGGTGGCCGGTATCCGCGGCCAGATCGCCGCCGGGGTACGCCAACTGAGTCATGACGGTTTGACCCCGGCGCGCCAGCTCGAGGCCATAAACCGGCGCGCCGCGGGGTTGCTGGCCAGCCAACAGGTGGCCTGGGAGCGCCTCAGGAGCGAGTTGGCGGCGGCCGGCATCGGCGTCCTCGCGCCTGCCGATCTGAGCTCCGAAGACGGCGCCTGGATCGAGGAGATCTTCCTCGAACGCATCTTTCCTCTGCTGACGCCGATCGCCGTCGACCCGGCCCACCCCTTTCCCTTCATCCCCAACATGGGTTTTGCCCTGGTGCTGGAGCTCTGCCGCCAGAGTGACGGCCGCACCATGCTGGCGCTGCTGCCGCTGCCCCCTCAGGTCGACCGCTTCATTCGCCTGCCGGGCGAGGAGATCCGTTTTCTCCTGCTGGAAAACCTGGTCGAGCTGTTCCTCGACCGGCTGTTTCCCGGCTACCAGGTCAGCGGCAAGGGGCTGCTCAGAATTCTGCGTGACAGCGATATCCAGCTCGAGGAGGAAGCCGAGGACCTGGTGCGCTTTTTCGAATCGGCCATCAAGCGCCGCCGCCGCGGCACCGTCATCCGCCTCAAGGTCGATGCCGCCATGCCAGCCAAACTCAGGCTTTTCGTGGCCGAGGAACTGGGCGTGCCGGAAGACGAGGTCACCGTGGTCGATGGCATCCTCGGTCTGGCCGACACCGCCCAATTGCTCATCGACGACCGGCCCGATCTAAAATTTCCCTCCCACAGCGCGCGCTACCCTGAGCGCATCCGCGACTTCGGCGGCGACTGCTTTGCCGCCATCCGCGAGAAAGACATCATCGTCCACCACCCCTATGAAAGCTTCGACGTGGTGTTGCACTTCATCCGCCAGGCTACGGCGGACCCCCAGGTCGTCGCCATCAAGCAGACGCTCTACCGCACCAGCGACGATTCGCCGGTGGTCAAGGCGCTGATCGCGGCCGCCGAATCGGGCAAGAGCGTGACCGCCCTGATCGAGCTCAAGGCGCGCTTCGACGAGGAAGCCAACATCAAGTTGGCCCGCGACCTGGAGCGCGTGGGCGTGCAAGTGGTCTACGGCTTCGTCGATCTCAAGACCCACGCCAAACTGTCGCTGGTGGTGCGCCGCGAACAAAACCGATTGCGCTCCTACGTCCACGTCGGCACCGGCAACTACCACCCGGTGACGGCCAAGACCTACACCGATCTCTCGTTCTTCACCAGCGACCCGGCCATCGCCCGCGATGCCGTACACATCTTCAATTACATGACCGGCTATGCCCCTCCGGCCCACCTGGAGAAGCTGGTGATATCGCCCGAGAGCCTGCGCGAGACGCTGCTCGGGCTGATCGAGGCCGAGCTGGCGCACGCCCAGGCCGGCCGTCCGGCGGCCATCTGGGCCAAGCTCAACTCGCTGGTCGACGGCGAGGTCATCGACGCCCTCTACCGGGCCAGCCAGGCCGGCGTCAGCATCGACCTGGTGGTGCGCGGCATCTGCTGCCTGCGGCCCGGCGTCCCCGGCTTTTCCGAAAACATCCGGGTGCGTTCGATCATCGGCCGCTTTCTCGAGCATTCGCGCATCTGCTGCTTCGGCAACGGCCACGGCCTGCCTTCGGCCCAGGCCCGGGTGCTGATCTCGTCAGCCGACTGGATGCCGCGCAATTTCGACGGCCGCCTGGAGATCCTGGCGCCGCTGGAGAACCCCACGGTGCAGCAGCAGGTGCTGGAACAGGTCATGATCGCCAATCTCAAGGACGAGACCAACACCTGGACCTTGGGCCCCGACGGCGTCTACAGCCGCTGCGCGGCCGGGGAGGGGGCTTTTTCCGCCCATTCCTACTTCATGACCAACCCCAGCCTGTCGGGCCGCGGCACGGCACTGAGTGAAGAGCAGCCGAGCCCGCGCCTGGTTCTCGATAACCTCTGACGTGACACTGGCGGCCAAGACCGACGTGGCGGCGGACGGGCAGCGGGCGGCGGTCATCGACATCGGCTCCAACTCGGTGCGCCTGGTGGTCTTCGAAGCTGCCACCCGGGCGCCGCTGCCGGTCTTCAACGAGCGCGTGCTCTGCGGCCTGGGGCGCAATCTGGCCGCCGGCGGCGAGCTGGCGCCCGAGGCCGCGGCCCAGGCCCACATTGCCATTGGCCGCTTCGCCACGCTCTGTCGCCGCATGGCCATCGAGGCGCCCATCGTGGTGGCCACCGCGGCGGTACGCGAGGCCGCCGACGGCGAGGCCTTCGTGGCCGAGGTGGCCGAGCGAACCGGCCTCGAGGTCAGGGTGCTGTCGGGCCGCCAGGAAGCCGAGGCCGCGGCGGCCGGGGTCAGGGCCGCCTTTCCCGGCGCGACCGGCGTGATGGGTGATCTTGGCGGCGGCAGTTTGGAATTGGTGGACCTCAACGCTGAGGGCGGCGGCGAGGGCATCACCCTGCCGTTGGGGCCGCTGAGAATGACCGCTGGCTCGGCCCAAACCATAGACGCGGCGCTGGCCCAGGCGCCCTGGCTGGCCGGCCGGGGCGGCGATTTCCATGCCGTCGGCGGCACCTGGCGGGCGCTGGCCCGTATCCACATGGCCCAGACCCGCTATGCGATGCGCGTGGTGCACCATTACGCCGTGCTTCGGGCCGAGGCCGAGAGCTTCAGTGCCATGATGGCTGGTCTCGGCCCTGATTCGCTGGCCGGCATCCCCAGCATCAACCGGGCCCGCCTGGCGGCGCTGCCGGCGGCGGCACTGGTGCTCAATCGGTTGCTGCTGCGGCTGGCGCCCGGGAAGGTGCTGTTCTCGGCCTGGGGCCTGCGCGAGGGGCTGCTGCATCAGCAGCTCGCGCCCGAGCACCAGGGCCGCGACCCGCTGATCGCGGGCTGCCGCGCCTTCAGCCGCGGGACCAGCCGCCAGGCCACGCTGGGCGGTGCTTTCGGAGATGAACTGGCGGCCTGGATGGAGCCGCTCTTCGCAGGCGAGAGCGTTGCCGAGAAGCGGCTCCGCCTGGCCGCCTGCCTGCTCAGCGACATCGCCTGGCGGAGCCATCCCGACTACCGCGCCGGACGCGCCGTCGAGGGCACTCTGTATGCCCCCTTCACCGGCCTCGACCACGCCGGCCGGGGCTTCCTGGCCCTGGCCGTCAACGCCCGATATGGTGGCGCCGGCGACCGCATCGCCGGCACCGCCCGGGCCCTGGTCGACGATGACGAGGCGCGCCGGGCAGAACGCGTCGGGCTGGCGCTACGCCTGGCCCAGACCTATTCCGGCGGCCTGCCCGGCCTGGGTCGCCGCCAGCCGCCTCGAGATCAAGGGACGCCGGGCTCGCCTTCCAGGTGCCGGAGGGCGATCGGGCGCTGCTCAACGACACCGTCCAGCGCCGCCTCGTGGCTTCTGGCCGAGGCTTGCGGGCTGGAGGCGGTGGTGGGGGAGGGGGATCGATGACCGAGATCGCCACTGAACGGCTCCGGCTGCGGCGCTTTGTGGCTGACGATGCCGCTGCGCTCGGCGCCATGCTGGCCGACCAGGAGACCATGCAATTCTTTCCCTATGTCGCCGAGACGGCGGCGGAGGGCCAGCGGCTGGCGCTGCAGCACATCGCCTATTTCGAGCGCCACTGGCAGGAGCGTGGCTACGGCGTTTGGGCGCTCGCGGAGGCCGATGGCCGGCTGGTCGGACGTTGCGGTATCCGCCATTGGGAGAGCATCGACGATATCGAGGTGCTTTACCTCATCGAGCGCAGCCGCTGGGGGCGGGGTTATGCCACCGAGGCGGCAAGGGCGGCCTTGGAATTCGGCTTCAACCGGATCGGCCTGGACAGCATCGCCGCTGTCCCCCACCAGGGCAACGTCGCCTCCCAGCGCGTGCTTGGCAAGCTGGGGATGGGCCTGATCAGGGAATTCGAACTCGAAGGCCTGCCGGCGCTGTGGTTCAGCATCGGCCGAGAGGAATTCGGCGCTTAGCGGCGCGCTACTCCTCCACCTTCTTCTCCGGTGGCAAGGCCACCCGGATATGCAAATCCCGCAACTGCCGCGCCGAGACCTCCGCAGGCGCCCCCATCAGCAGGTCTTCGGCCTGCTGGTTCATGGGAAAGGCCACCACTTCGCGGATGTTGGGCTCATCCGCCAGCAGCATGACGATGCGGTCGATGCCCGGCGCGATGCCGCCGTGCGGCGGCGCGCCCAGGCGCAGCGCCCGCAGCATGCCGCCGAACTCCGCCTCGACCACGTCGCGGCCGTAGCCGGCCAATTCGAAGGCCTTGATCATGGTCTCGGGGTCGTGGTTGCGGATGGCGCCCGAGGAAAGCTCGACGCCGTTGCAGACGATGTCGTACTGAAAGCCCAGGACCTCGAGCGCGTCCTCGTTGCCCAGCGCCACGATGCCACCCTGGGGCATGGAGAAGGGGTTGTGGCTGAACTCGATTTTTTGTTCGGCCTCGCTCCACTCGTACATGGGATAGTCGACGATCCAGCAGAAACGGAAAGATTCCTTTTCGTTGAGCTCGAGCTCCTGGCCCACGCGCTGCCGCGCCAGGCCGGCCAGCTCGGCCGCCTTGGCCGGCGCGTCGCAGGCGAAAAACAGCGCATCGCCATCGCCCAGACCGGAAATTCGGCGCAGCTCGGCTACCCGTTCCTCACCCAAATTCTTGGCTATCGGGCCTTTGCCGCCGCCGCCCTTTTCGAAGATCACGTAGCCCAGCCCCGGCCAGCCCTCGGCGCGGGCCCAGTCGTTGGTCTTGTCGAAGAAGCTGCGCGGTCGCTCGCCCGAGCCCGGTGCCGGCACCGCGCGTACCACCGAACCCTTGTCGATGGCCTTGGCGAAGATGCCGAAATTGGAACCGCGAAAGGCCTCGGTGACGTCGCAAATCTCCAGGGGATTGCGCAGATCGGGCTTGTCCGAGCCGTACTTCAGCATGGCTTCGGCATAGGGGATGCGGGGAAAGGGCAGGTTCGTCACCGGCCAGTCGCTGAATTCCTCGAAAAGGCCATGCATCACGGGCTCGATGGCGGCAAAGACGTCCTCTTGTTCGACGAAGCTCATTTCCACGTCGAGCTGGTAAAATTCGCCCGGCGAGCGGTCGGCCCGGGCGTCTTCGTCGCGAAAGCAGGGCGCGATCTGGAAATAGCGGTCGAAGCCGGCGATCATGTAGAGCTGCTTGAACTGCTGCGGCGCCTGAGGGAGGGCATAGAACTTGCCCGGGTGCAGGCGGCTCGGTACCAAAAAATCACGTGCCCCCTCGGGCGATGAGGCGGTCAGGATGGGCGTCTGGAACTCGGTGAAACCCTGGGCCGTCATGCGCCGGCGGATGCTGGTGATGATCTCCGCCCTGAGCGTGATGTTCCGGTGTAACCGCTCGCGGCGGAGATCCAGCGGCCGGTGGCGCAGCCGCACGTCTTCGGGATATTCCTGCTCGCCGAAAACCGGCAGCGGCAGTTCCTCGGCCGCCGACTGGACCTCGATTTCCTTCAAGTGCAGCTCGACCCGGCCGGTGGGTAGTTTGTCATTGACCGTTTCCTCGCTGCGCGCCACTACATTGCCGCTCACGGTCAGCACGCTTTCCGGGCGGATGCGCTCCAAGAGCGCGAAATGGGCGCTATCGACCTCAGCCACCAGCTGGGTCAGGCCGTAGTGGTCGCGCAGATCAACGAACAGAAGATTGCCGTGGTCGCGCTTGCGATGCACCCAGCCTGACAGCCGGGCTTCCGTGCCCACGTCGTCGGAGCGCAATTGTCCGCAAGTGTGGCTGCGATACCTGTGCATGGCGATCCCATCGGAGGCTCTGTGACAGGGCCGGAAAAACGCATGGATCAAGGGGGTTGTCAAGATCCGTATGGTGCCGCTCTGGGGGCTTGCACGGGCCGCCGGGGTTTCGTGTATAACCCTTGCATGAGTGTTATTTCGAGTAGCGCCGAGTTGGCCGATCTCTGTGGCCGGCTGGCCCAGGCGCCCTTTGTCACCGTCGACACCGAGTTCATTCGCGAAAGCACCTTCTGGCCGCGGCTCTGCCTGGTCCAGGTGGCCGCACCCGAACCCGCAGACGCCGTGGCCATCGATGCCCTGGCCGAGGGTCTCGAGCTGGGGCCGCTGCTGGAGTTGATGGCGGCGCCCGGGGTGCTCAAGGTGTTTCACTCGGCGCGCCAGGACATCGAGATCTTCTACCAGCTCTCGGGCCGCGTGCCGGCGCCGCTGTTTGACACCCAGTTGGCCGCCATGGTCTGCGGCTTCGGCGATTCGGCGGCCTACGAGACGCTGGTCAAGAAGCTGGTGGGCAAGCAGGTGGACAAGGCCTCGCGCTTTACCGACTGGGCCCGGCGGCCGCTCAGCGAACGTCAGATCCGCTATGCGCTGGGTGATGTCACACACTTGCGCGGGATTTACGAAAAGCTTGCCGCGCGCCTCGCCGAGACCGGCCGCAGCCATTGGCTCGACGACGAGATGGCGCTGCTTTCCGATCCCCTGATCTACCAGATGCCACCCGAGGCGGCCTGGCAGCGCATCAAGACGCGCAGCACCAATCCCCGCATGTTGGGCATCCTGCGCGAGGCTGCCGGCTGGCGCGAGAGCGAGGCTCAGCGCCGCGATGTTCCGCGCAACCGGGTGGTGCGTGACGAAGCGCTGCTCGAAATTGCCGCCCATCCCCCGGCCGACCCCAATGAGCTCAAGCGCATTCGGGCCTTTCCCCGCGGTCTGGCCGAAGGGGCGGCGGGAGCGCAGTTGCTGCAAGCCGTGGCTCGCGGCAAGGCCCTGTCCGAGGACCAGCTGCCCAGGCGCGAACGGCCGCCGCAGTTGCCGCGCGGCGCCGGACCACTGGTCGATCTTTTGAAAGTGTTGCTGAAGATGAAATGCGAGGAGCACGGTGTGGCCCAGAAGCTGGTGGCCAACTCGAGCGATCTCGAACGCATCGCCATCGACGACGAGGCCCCGGTGGCGGCCCTGGCGGGCTGGCGGCGCGAGGTTTTCGGGGCCGACGCGCTACGCCTGAAGCGGGGGGAGCTGGCGCTCGGGGCGGTCGGCAACGGCATTTGCGCTGTCGAACTTTTGCAGTCAGAATGAGACCACCGTCACATTGTGCACGGGCAGTCTGAACTAGGCTTTGTGACGTATGGCTCGGCAACGAAATCGGGCCGCGACCAACGGTTGGACAGACAATTCTGCGCAGGAGAACGACATGAGTGATCAAAGCTCTGCTGGTGTTGATCAAGGCGGCAAGTCCGGCGGCGACGCTTCAGCAGGTTCCTATAGCGGTGCCAGTTCGGGCGCCAGTGCCGGAACCTCCCAGGGCTGGTCCTGGGGCGCCGATGCCGACACCCATTCCCATTCGGGCGCCAGTGCCGGATCCGGTGCCGGAGCCGCGGGTGGCGACGTCACCGATCAGACCTCGATCGGCTCGATTAACGTCAGCTCGTAACCAGCAAGCGCCCTCAAGCGCTTCGGGAAACCCCGCCGGTTGGCGGGGTTTCGTTGTTTTGCAGAGCCGGAGCACTTTCCGACCACCTGCAAAATCCCTGCTCTCGTGACATTTCCCCCGTCGGGCTATGATCTAGCTCAGCGCGACGCTGGGGAGAATGTGGATGACCAAGATCACCGCGGTGCGATCCTGTTTGACCCGCATTCCGCTGGAGGTGCCGACCTCGTTTTCCACCCGCCAGGTGCTGGCCCGCGAGTTCGCCCTGGTCGAGGTCGAGGCCGACGACGGGCACATCGGCATCGGTTTCACCTACGGCGGCAGCGCCGGCGGCGGCATCGTCACCGAGGCCGTGCGCGAGTTGCTGGCACCGCTGCTGCTGGGCGAGGACCCTTACCGGGTCGAGGGCCTGTGGGCGGAGATGTACCAGGAAGCGCTGCTGCAAGGCCGGGTAGGCTCGACCATGCGGGCCTTGAGCGCCCTCGACATGGCGCTTTGGGACCGCAACGCCCGGGCCGGCGGCTTGCCGCTCTATAAGTTCCTCGGCGCCTACGCCCAGGACTCGGTGCGGGGTTACGCCAGCGGTGGCTACTACCTCGAGGGCAAGACGCCGGAGATGCTGGGGGACGAGCTGCGAGGCTATGTCGAGCAGGGTTTCGATGCCGTCAAGATCAAGGTCGGGCGCCTCGGTCCGCAGCAGGAAGGTGAGCGCCTGGCGGCGGCGCGCCAGGCCATCGGCGACGAGGTGCTGTTGCTGCTCGATTGCACCAATGGCTGGCGCAACCTTGAAACGGCGCTGCGTCACATGGCGGTCTACGAGCAATACGATCCTTATTTCATCGAGGAGCCGTTCCCGCCCGACGACATCGACAACCACGCCCGCCTGGTGCAGAGCACCCACGTGCCCGTGGCGACCGGCGAGATCGAAGCCGGGCGCTGGCGTTTCAAGGAATTGTTGGAGCGCGAAGCCGCCAGCATAGTGCAGCCCGATGCCATCTGTTGCGGTGGCATCACCGAGTTCCGCCGCATCGCCGCTTTAGCCGCCGCCTACGGCGTCTCGGTGGCTCCCCACGCCTACCACGAAATGCACCTGCACCTGGCCGCCAGCACCCCCAACGCCACCTTCGTCGAGGTTTTCACAGACGACAGCATCGTCAATTTCCGCCGTCTAATCGAGCCCCAGGCCGTGCTCGAGGGCGGCCGCGTGCTGCTGCCCGAGCGGCCCGGCCTGGGCTTCGATTTCGTCGCCCAAGCGGTCGAGAAATACGCCGTTCAGCCCTGGGCGGAAAGCATAGCCGGCTGAGGCGGCTGAACCGAAATCAGACGCAACGGAGAAAGTCGATGCCAACACAAGAACCCAACGCAGTCCGCGAGAAATTGGCGAACGGCCAGCCCGTCACCGGTACCGCGGTATTTTCCTGGAGCCCCTACATCGTCGATGCCGCCGGCTTTGCCGGGCTCGATTACCTGCGCATCGACACGGAACACGTCTGGCGCCAGGACAGCATGCTCGAGCACCTGGTGCGGGCGGCCCACCTGGGTGGCGTGCTGCCCATCGTGCGCATCGATCGTGACAACCCCTACCTGGCGCGCAAGGCGCTGGAGATCGGGGCCGGCGGCATCATCGTGCCGGACATCTCCTCGGTGGCCGAGGCCGAGGCGGTGGTGCGGGCAGCCAAGTTCCCGCCGCGCGGCGAGCGCGGCTTCAGCAATTACTGCTTCTCCGCCGGCTGGGGTGCCGAAGACGCCGCCGAGTGGGTCACCTGGAGCGATCGCGAACCCCTGGTCGGCATCATGATCGAGAACGTCGAGGCCATGGCGCGGATCGACGACATCATGGCCGTCGACGGCATCGATTTCGCCCTCTTCGGGCCGGCCGACTATTCCATGTCGCTCGGCCTGGGCGCCCCCAAGGCCCAGGACGAGCGCGTCCAGGCGGCCATCAAGGAGACCGTTGCGGCGGCCCACAAGGCAGGAAAGTACGTCTCGCTGGGCGTCGGCACGGAGCGGGCCAACATCGAGAAATACCTGGCACTCGGCATCGACATGCTTGAGTTGGGCGCCGATCTGGCTATCGTCAGCGCCGGCTGGACCCGGGCCACGGCGGCGGTCGGCGAAATTCTGGCCAACCGAAAGTAGCAAGATTAGGGACACGTACCTAAATGCCTATTTTTTGGGCGTTAAGGTACGTGTCCCAACTTTTTCGACTTTTTCAGCTTTTTCCTCATATTTTTTTGCGGCGGCTGGGGGAAAACGCCTCTAGTCCTTCCATAGGCTCCTGTAGACGAGAATATGACAGGAACAGCCGACATGCCGAGATCAGCCCGGGTGGTGGTGCCGGGATTTCCCCACCACGTTTTGCAGCGCGGCAACCGTCGCCAGCGGACTTTCTTCTGCCCCGATGACTATCGCGCCTATCGCCAGTTCCTGGCGGCTAGTTGCCGTCGCCAGAAGGTTGAGATCTGGACCTATTGCCTGATGCCCAACCACGTTCACGTGGTGGCGGTCCCGTTCACGGAGGAAGCCCTGGCGCGTGCGTTCGGCGACGCCCACCGCAGCTACACCGCGGGTATCAATCGGCGTGAAGGCTGGCAGGGCTTTCTCTGGCAGGGCCGCTTCGCCTCCCACGTCATGGATAGCCGCCATGCCTTCAATGCAATGCGCTACGGCGAATTGAATCCGCTTCGGGCCGGCTTGACGGAAAACCCCGAGAGCTATCCCTGGAGCAGTGCCGCGCACCACTTGCTGGGCCAATCCGACCCCTTGGTGTCGGCCTGTCCGTTGATTGAGGGTGGTGCCTCGTGGCGGCGGTTCCTGGAGGCGGAGAGCGATAAGGACGAGACGGATCGTTTGCGCCGCCATGGTCGCTCGGGGCAGCCGCTGGGTGGCGAAACCTTCGTCGCCGAAATCGAGGCCGATCTGGGCCGCATTCTACGCTGCAAACGGGAGTTGTAGAAGTCGGGACACGTACCTTAATGCCTATCAAATAGGCATTAAGGTACGTGTCCCTAGATTTGCAACCTATCCGCCGAAGACGCGGCTTAGGACCTCGGTCGTGCGTTTGGCTGGGTCGCGGCGGATTCCCGCTTCCTCGCGGGCCAGGTAATGAAAGAGCCCCGCCAGCGCCTTTTGGGTGGCATAGTCGGAGAGCTGGGTTTTGACATCGGGCACCAGCGGCAATTTGGTGTAGTCCTCCAGCAGCCGGTCGTAGGCTGCGATGGCGCCGACTTCGGCCAGTGTACGGTCGACGATGGGCTTGATCAGGGCCATGAGATCGCCAGACGCGGCGCGTTCGAAATAGCGCGTGGCGGCATCGTCGGCACCCTCGTAGATGCCCCGGGCATCATCGAGCGTCATACCCTCGATGGCCTTCCAGAAGATCCCCCTGGTGCCCGGCGCGGCAGCCTCGGCGGCGCGGTTGAGCTTGAGCTCGACGTCGTCGGCCAGGCCCGAGAGCCCGAATTGCTTGAGCATCGACTGCACTTTGGTCAGCTCCGGCGGCAGCGGGATGTGGATGGCGGGATCGGCGTTGTAGCCGTCGGCGGCAGCGAGCTGCGTCACCACCCGGCCGCTGCCCACCTTCAGCGCCTCGCGCAGCCCGGCCACGATGTCGCCGGTGCTCAGCGCCGAAGCCGTGCCGCCGCCGCTCTGATTACCGGTAACGCTGCCGATCGTGCTGCCGACGTTGTCTTTTAGTTTCTTGAGCCAGCTCTGGGCCCCGGCCGGTCCGGATGCGGCTACGACCACGACGAAGACCAGCAGAAGTGCGCGCATGACAAAGCCCCTGCAACTTTCGTCTCGGAGGCCAAGAATAACAAAAGGCCCCCCGTGGGGGCAAAAAGGGGGCGCGCGGTTCTGGCTGTGCCGAACGGCGCGCCCCAAGTTCACAGGGAGGACTTACCAATGAGCAGTTACCAAACGTCGCACCACGCGTACTGAACCCCAAGCAAATCCTTTGTCAGGCGAGGGCACCGGGTCATTAGGAGCAACCGCTGGTGCCGCCGCAGGTGTTGCATTTCATGCAGGTGCCGTTGCGCACCAGCGTGAAGTTGCCGCATTCGCCGCAGGCGTCGCCCTCAAAGCCTTGCACCCGGGCCTTGGCGATGGCCTGGCTTTGGCTGGCTGCCTGGCCGTCCGCCACACCGGCGGAGACCGGGCTGACGGCCAGCGCCGGGGCGGTGCTGGCGGCCAGGCCAAGGCCGCCGTCACCGGTCAGCGCCGTGGTCGCCCCGGCCTGGCCCTGGACCACCCCGTCGCCGCCCTCGAAGACATAGAGGTTATTGCGCACATAGCCGTTGCTGGCGAAGCCACTGGCGGCTGCCGGCCTGGGCCCTTCGGTCTCGATCTCCAGGTGTTCGCCATTGCCGCCGCCCAGGCTGTCGGGGCGCAGGTCGTCTGGCTCGACGTGGCTGAGGTCGTTGCGGCCCAGGTAGGAAATCGCCAGCTCGCGGAAGACGTAGTCCAAGAGCGAGGTCGACATCTTGATGGCGTCGTTGCCCTCGACCATGCCCGAGGGCTCGAAACGCACGAAGGTGAAGGCGTCGACGAATTCGTCTAATGGCACGCCGTACTGCAGGCCGATAGAGATGGCGATGGCGAAGTTGTTCATCAGGCTGCGGAAGGCGGCGCCTTCCTTGTGCATGTCGATGAAGATCTCGCCCAGCGTGCCGTCGTCGTACTCCCCCGTACGCAGATAAACCTTGTGGCCGCCCACCGCCGCCTTTTGGGTATAGCCCTTGCGCCGGTGCGGCAGGCGCCGCCGCGTGGCCTGCTCCAACACCGGCACGAGGCGTTCGGCGATGACCTGGGGGCGTTCGTTGATCAGTGCCGCCGCCGGCTCGTCCGCCAGTTCCTCGTCGCTGGCCTCCCAATCGATCAGCGCCGCGGCCAGCGGCTGGCTCAGCTTGGAGCCGTCGCGGTAGATGGCGTTGGCCTTGAGGCCGAGCCGCCAAGAGAGCCTGTAAGCCTGCTGGATCTCGTCGATGGTGGCGCCGTTGGGCATGTTGATGGTCTTGGAGATGGCGCCGGAGATGAAGGGCTGGGCCGCCGCCATCATATGGATGTGGCTCTCTGTCGAGAGGTAGCGCTGGCCGCTCTTGCCACAGGGGCTGGCGCAGTCGAACACCGGCAGGTGCTCGGGCCTCAGGCCGGGCGCGCCTTCCAGCGTCATGGCTCCGGCGCAATAGAGGTTGGCGGCCTCGATCTCGCCGGCGCTGAAGCCCAGAGCCGTCAGCATGTCGAACGAGACCTCGTCCAGGGCCTCGGCCTCGAGTCCCAGGATGGAGGTGCAGAAATCCTCGCCCAGCGTCCACTTGTTGAAAGCGAACTTGATGTCGAAGGCGGCTTCGAGGGCCTGCTCCAGAACCTCGAGCTTGGCGGCCGTGAAACCCCGCGCCGTCAGACTTTCGTGGTTGACGCCGGGGGCGCCCACCAAGGTGCCATGGCCGACGGCGTAGGCCGTGATGCGCTCGATCGCCTGGGTCTCGTATCCCAGCGTCTCCAAAGCCACCGCGACGCCGTGGTTGATGATGCGGAAATAGCCGCCGCCGGCCAGCTTCTTGAACTTGACCAGGGCGAAATCGGGCTCGATGCCGGTGGTGTCGCAGTCCATCACCAGGCCGATGGTGCCGGTCGGCGCGACGACACTGGCCTGGGCGTTGCGAAAACCATGGCGGGCGCCCTGGCGCACCACGCGTTGCCAGCTTTCCTGGGCCGCCCGGGCGAGTTCGGGATCGGGGCAGAGTTCGGTCTCGAAGACCCGCGGCGCCACGGCCAGATCCTCGAAATCCCCGTCCAGCGCGCCGGCTGCCCGGGCATGGTTGCGCATCACCCGCAACATGGCCTGGCGGTTGGCCTCGTACTCGGGGAAGGGGCCGAGCTCCTCCGCCATTTCGGCCGAGGTGGCGTAGGCGGTGCCGCTCATCAGGGCCGAGATGGCGGCGCACAGGCTGCGCCCGGCGTCGCTGTCGTAGGGCAGGCCGCTGGCCATCAAGAGCCCTCCCAGATTGGCGAACCCCAGTCCCAGCGTGCGGTAGCGATACGAGAGATCGGCGATGCGGCGGCTGGGGAACTGCGCCATCAGCACCGAGATCTCCAGCACCACCGTCCACAGCCGGGCGGCGTGCTCGAAGCCGTCGGTGTCGAAGCTGCCGTCGGCGCGGCGGAAGGCGAGCAGATTCAAAGACGCCAGGTTACAGGCCGTGTCGTCGAGGAACATGTATTCGGAACAGGGGTTCGAGGCGCGGATCTCGCCGCCCTCGGGGCAGGTGTGCCAGTCGTTGATGGTGGTGTGGAATTGCACGCCGGGATCGGCCGAGCACCAGGCGGCGTGAGCCACGCTGTCCCATAGCGCCCGGGCCGAGACGGTCTTCACGGCCCGGCCGTCGGTGCGCGAGGTGAGATCCCAAGGCCCGTCGGCCTCGACCGCCTCGAGGAAGGCGTTGCTCAGCCGCACCGTGTTGTTGGCGTTCTGGCCCGCCACCGTGCGGTAGCCGGCGCCGTCCCAGTCGTTGTCGAAGGTTTCGATCTCGATGTCGGTGTAGCCTTGGCGGGCGAACTGGATGACACGCTGGATCGAGGCGCCGGGCACCAGCGAGCGCCGCGCGCTGCCGATGGCCTTCTTGAGTTCGGGGTTGTCGGAGGGGCTGAAGCGGCCCTCGCCGGCCACCGCGTTGCAGGCCTTCATGATGGCCTTGAGGTGGCGTTCGTTGGTCAGCGAGCCGGTCACCAGGGCCGCCACCTTGGCCTCTTCGTTCATCTTCCAGCCGATGAATTCCTCGACGTCGGGGTGGTCGATGTCGACCACCACCATCTTGGCGGCGCGGCGCGTGGTGCCGCCCGATTTGATGGCCCCGGCGGCGCGGTCGCCGACCTTGAGAAACGACATCAGGCCCGACGATTTGCCGCCGCCCGAGAGCGGCTCGTTGGACGCCCGCAGCGCCGAGAAGTTGGTGCCGGTGCCGGAGCCGTACTTGAAAAGCCGGGCCTCGCGTACCCACAGATCCATGATACCGCCCTCGTTGACGAGGTCGTCGGCGATCGACTGGATGAAGCAGGCGTGGGGCTGGGGATGCTCGTAGGCCGAGGCCGAAGGTTTGGTCTCGCCGCTTTGGTAGTCCACGTAGAAATGCCCCTGCGCCGGGCCATCGATGCCGTAGGCCCAGTGAAGCCCCGTGTTGAACCATTGCGGCGAGTTCGGTGCGCCCATCTGGGTCGCCAGCATGTAGCGGAGTTCGTCGAAATAGGCGCGGGCGTCGTCTTCGCTGTCGAAATAACCGCCCCGCCAGCCCCAATAGGTCCAGGTGCCGGCCAGGCGGTCGAAGACGTCGCGGGCGTCCTTTTCGCCGCGACTGCGCTCTCCATCGGGCAGATTCTCAAGGTTGTCTTGATCGGCTTCGTGGCGCCACAGCCAGGAGGGAATGTCGGCTTCCTCGACCGGCTTCAACGCCGCCGGGATACCGGCCCGGCGAAAATATTTCTGCGCCAAGACGTCAGCCGCCACTTGGCTCCAGGCCTCGGGCACCTCGATGCCTTCGAGGCGGAACACCACCGAGCCGTCGGGGTTCTTGATCTCGCTGGTGGTGGTGCGGAACGCTACGCTGGCGTAGGGTGATTCGTCCGTCCGGGTGAAACGGCGCAAAACTCGCATGTAAGACCCCCTGTCTAGACCGTGCTCGGCATTCTCGCGGCGAACCGCCTCCCTGAACCGCGCCGTATCTTGGGGCCGCCGGCTGGCCGGCGATCGGGCCCGAACCTTTGGAACCCGCGTAACCACCCGCGTAACCCATGCGACCGTTGTGGGGATTTTTCTGTTTGTGGACCTTTGGTTCCCCGCCGGTCCCCTTTTGGGCCCCCACCCGACCGCCTTGGCGGCATCCCACTTCATATTGGGGTGCCAGGCGCTGAAGACACAACATATGCGAAATCGCACCCCAGGGCAACACATATATGTGATCCGCCCGTGAACACCACAATATATGGTATCGGCGGGTGGCGCCGCGCTTTCTCGGCCGGGGGCTGGACGAATGCCCCCGGGGGTGCAATAGTCCGGCGATTCAGGGCATCCCAGCGGGGCAAGGCGATGAGTTGGCTAAGCATTCCGACCTGGTGGCTGGAAAACACCATCGGCACCCGGTTCTTCACCTGGCGCAAAGGCGAGCCGGTGGGCAGCGACGAATTCGGCAACCGCTATTTCCGCGAAAAGGGCGGTGAGCGGCGTTGGGTGCTGTTCAACGGCGACATCGAGGCGAGCAAGATCCCGGCCCTTTGGCATGCCTGGATCCACCACACCATCGCCGAGCCGCCGAGCCCGGCCGAGCTTGCAGGCGCCGATTGGGAACAGCCGCACCAGGCCAACCTGAGCGGTACGCCGGCGGCCTATCGGGCGCCCGGCAACTTGGCCGCCAACGCCCGCCGCCAACCCAGCGGCGGCGACTACGAACCCTGGCAGCCGGCCTAGGCCCCCGGGGGGAAGGAGCTCCGGCATGGCCGGCAATCTGGTCGAGACCCTGGTCGGCGCGGTGGTATTGGCCGTGGCGGCACTGTTTCTCGGCTTCGCCTATAACAGCACCGACATGGGCGCCGTGGTGGGCCAGGAACTCGACACCAAGGAATACCTGGCCGTCGTCCGCCTCAGCCTCGATCCCCAGGTCAGGCTGCCCGAGGACTCATCGGCCGCCGTGGTCTCCGAGGGACTGCTCGGCGGCAAGTACCTGTCGCTCACCCCCGGCGGCGCCGATGACATGCTGGAAGCCGGCGACGAGATCCAATTCACCCAGCCCTCGGTCAACCTGGAAGAGTTGATCGGCAAGTTCATGTTCAGCGCCGTCGAAGAAGACGAGGACGGGGACGAGAACGAGGACGAGGGCGGGAACGGGGGCACGGGCAGCCCGGCGGACGACGGCAAGAACGCCGGCGACAAAAAATAGCGTCCCAGCCGCCCATGACCGAGCCGCCAGCGCGCGCCACCTGGAACGCCGAGACCTACGCCCGCAACGCCCGTTTCGTCTCCGATTTGGGGGCTCCGTTGCTCGAGTTGCTGGCGCCCCGGCCGGACCAACGTATCCTCGATTTGGGCTGCGGCGACGGTGCCCTGACGGCGAAGATCGCCGCCAGCGGGGCCAGCGTGCTGGGCCTCGATGCCAGCGCCTCGCAGGTCGCGGCGGCCTCCGCCCGCGGTCTCGAGGCGCGGCTGGGCGAGGGCACGCGGCTCGACTTCGAAGGCGAATTCGACGCCGTCTTCTCCAATGCCGCGCTGCACTGGATGAAGCCGCCCGAGGCCGTGGTGGCGGGTATCGCCCGGGCCCTCAAGCCGGCCGGCCGGCTGGTCGCCGAATTTGGCGGCGTGGGCAACGTGGCCCGCATCGAGGCCGCCCTGATGGTGGCGCTGGAGCGCCGCGGTTTCGACGCCCGGGCCGCCAATCCCTGGTATTTCCCCAGCCCCGACGATTACACCGCGCTGCTGGCCGGGGCCGGCTTTCAGGTCGAAAGCATCGCTCTCATTCCCCGGCCGACGCCGTTGGCGGCCGGCCTGGCGGGCTGGCTGGAGACTTTTTCCGAGCCCTTCACGGCGCTCCTCGAGCCGGCCCGGCGGGCCGCATATCTCGACGAAGTGACGGCCGCCGTGCGCCCCCATCTCTGTGATGCCGAGGGCAACTGGAGCGCCGATTACGTGCGCCTCAGGTTGGCCGCGCGGCTGGATGCCTAGCCCGGCCATGCGATTGATTGCCGCCCTGCTGGTCCTTTTGGCCGCTTCGCCGGCGGCGGCCCAGGCCCGGCGCACCGCCATCCTGCAGGGCCTCGACAAGGTGACGGCGCGCATCTCCACCATCGAGGCACCGCTTGACAAGCGCGTCGCCTTCGGCACGCTGCGCATCACCGTGCGTACCTGCAACAAGCGCCCGCCCGAGGAGTTTCCCGAGACCACGGCGTTCCTCGAAATCCTCGACGAGAAGCGCGACGAGACCGTCAGCGAGGTCTTTTCCGGCTGGATGTTCGCCTCCAGCCCGGCGCTCTCGGCGTTGGAACACCCGGTCTACGACATCTGGATCAAGGACTGTATCTTGCGCTAGCCGGTGGGGGTGGTTTGGGCGGCCGGGCAGGGACCTCGTTGTCCCATATGGTGCTTGCGCCGGTTCACGTCCCGAGGGCTGAGGCTCGGCTCTGCCCCCAGCCTTCGCCGCCGGTGTGGGCGCGAGGCAAGCCTTGTCCATCATTTCCACAGACCCTATCCGCGGTAATTAGCCGCATTGCCTTTTTCCAGGCGGTGTCCGAAGATTTGTTGGAAACTAGACCGGCAGGAAGGTTGGCAGCCAAGAACACGACTTGGCCAAGACCTTCGAGAGCACCGTTTTGGACCTTCTGTTTCGGGGTTCGATACGACCTTCGCCAAACCCCGTTGAGGCACTTGCGCGACGAGGGCGACGGCGGTTGGCGTGCCGGTTTGGCTGAGTAGAAAATAACAAGGCATCGGGGTCGGGCTGGCCCTGCTCGAAATAGCCGTCGCACGCCACGGTGACCGCAATCGGGTGGTTCCGAACTGGGCCTGGGCGGCACCTTCCAGTTCCCCTTGTCCATCCGTGGGATGTCATTTTTCAGCGAGGAAGACCAGCAATGGATATGCCGGAAAAGGTCGAGGTTTCTTCACTCACCGGCGGGCAAGAAGCGGTTCGGGTGCTGATCCTGGGAACCGGGCAAATGGGATCCGGAATCGCTCGCATGGCTCTCGACAAACCGGGCCTCGCCCTGGCCGGAGCCTTCGGCAGGCGGGCCGAGCGCGCGGGAGCCGACCTTGGCCGGGCCATCGGGCTGGATCGCGATCTCGGCCTGGAAGTGGACAGCGACCTCGAGGCGGCCATCGCTCGAGCACGGCCGGATGTGGCGATCCAGGCCACCTGCTCGACGCTGGCGGACGGCCGGGACGAGATCCTGACGCTCGTTGAACACGGCATTGCCGTGGTCTCGATCGCCGAGGAAATGGCCTATCCGGCCTGCGGGTCGCCTGAAATTGCCGACGAGATGCACCGTCTCGCCCTGAAACATGGTGTCGCCGTCGTTGGGACCGGCGTCAATCCCGGTTTCGTGCTCGATCTGCTGATCATCACGCTGACCGGGGTGTGCCGCGATGTCGAAAAGATTTCCGCTGAACGGGTCAATGACCTTTCCCCCTACGGGTCCTCGGTTCTGACCAGCCAAGGCGTCGGTCTGACGCCCCAGGCCTTCCGCGAAGGCGTGGCAAACGGATCGGTGGCCGGGCATTTCGGCTTCGCTCAGTCGATCCACATGATTGCCGCGGCGCTGGATTGGGAGATCGAGCGCGTCGAGGAAACTCGCGAGCCCATCGTGGCGAAAGTGCGGCGTGAAACGCCGATCGTCAGCGTCGAGCCCGGCCAGGTTGCCGGCTGTTTCCATACCGCGCGGGCCTGGCGCGGGCGGCGGCCGGTGATCACCTTGCTACACCCCCAGCAGGTTCGCCCCGAACTGGAGGGGGTGAAAACCGGCGACTCGATCGAAATTTCCGGCAGCCCCGACATTCACCTGTCCGGCAGCCCGGAAATCCCGGGTGGGGTGGCGACCGAGGCCCTGGCGATCAACATGATCCCCCGT
>JASLXG010000048.1 GCA_030740435.1 Alphaproteobacteria bacterium
CGGCAGCAGGGAACGCCACAAGGCGGGCCGCTGTCGCCGCTGCTGTCGAACATCCTGCTCGACGACCTGGACAAGGAACTGGAACGGCGGGGCCATGCCTTCTGCCGCTACGCCGACGACTGCAACGTCTATGTGCGGTCACGGCGGGCGGGGGAGAGGGTGCTGGCATCACTGACCCAGTTTCTGGACAGGCGGCTGAAGCTCAAGGTCAACGAAGCCAAAAGCGCCGTTGACCGACCGTGGAAACGGACCTTTCTGGGCTACTCCGTGAGCCACCATCACAAGCCGCGACTGAAAGTGGCGGCAGCCTCGGTGGTGCGGTTCAAGGGCACGCTACGGGAAGTGTTCCGCCGGGGACGGGGGCGCTCCCTGGCCCAGGTCATCGAGGAAATCACCCCGATGCTGCGCGGCTGGACGACGTACTACCGGCTGGCGCAAGTGAAGGGTGTCTTCGAGATCCTCGATGGATGGCTGCGGCGCAGGCTGCGGCTCATCCTCTGGCGCCAGTGGAAACGGCCCCGCACCCGAGCCCGGAAACTGATGCAACGAGGCCTCGACAGGGAACGGGCGTGGACAGCCGCCTTGAACGGCAGGGGGCCCTGGTGGAACGCCGGATCCTCCTACATGCACCAAACCTACCCGACATCCTTCTTCCGGGGTCTCGGTGTGCCATCTTTCATCGAGCAACTCCACCACCCGCAGCGCACTTCATGAACCGCCGTATACGGATCCGTACGTACGGTGGTGTGGGAGGAGGGGTGCCGCAAGGCCCCCTCCTACCCGATCCGGACGGCCGGCGGGCGGCAGTCGCCGCCGTTGCACGAAAAGACCAAGCGCAAAAAAATACATCGCTCACGGCTGCGGAACAGAAATCAATTGTCGCCGCTCTGCCCCTGGGGTAGGCAGGGGGCCGATCCCAGTCAGCCCGAGGTCAGGTTATGAGACGTCTTTTGCTGCCGCTGCTGCTTGGCCTCTCGGCCACCACCACTACCGCTCTGGCCGGGCCCGCGGCTGGCGACGTCGTGGCCACGGTCAACGGCGCGCCCCTATACCGCTGGGAGGTTGCCATGATGCACCAGGCGTTGCCGCCGCGTTTTCGCAATCTGCCGCTCGAGCGCCTTTTCGATCAACTGGTGGAGCGCATGATCGACCGCCGCCTGGTGACCCAGGCGGCACGGCGGGTGGGGCTGCACGAAAAGCCCGAGGTCAAGGCCCGCATCGTCTTCCAGTCCGACGAGGTACTGTGGCAGGAGTACCTCAAGATCGCCGTCGAGGGTGAGATCAGCGAGACCAGCCTGCACCAGGCCTACGATGCCATGGTGGCCAAGCAAGCGCCCAAGCTCGAGGTCCACGCCCGCCATATTCTGGTAAAAGAGCAAGAAGAGGCCCGCGACATCATCAAAAAACTCAACGGCGGTGCCGGCTTCGCCGAGATGGCACGGCGGCATTCCACCGGTCCCTCGGGGCCCAAGGGTGGCGATCTCGGCTACTTCGGCAAAAGCCAGATGGTGCCGCCCTTCGCCGAAGCCGCCTTTGCCATGGAACCCGGGAACTATTCCCAGACACCGGTGCAGACGCGCTTCGGCTGGCACATCATCCTGGTCGAGGACCGGCGCCAAAAGCCGGCGCCGAGCTTTGCGGAAAGCGCACCTGAGCTGAAGGCCGAACTGAGCCGCGGCCTGGTCGCCGAGCGGGTGGCCGAGCTGAGGAAAGGTGCCCAGGTGACCAGAACCAAGAGCGGTGCCAAATGACCGCGTGACAGGCTTCGCCGCTTTGCGCGAGAATTCGTCATGAGCCGCTATTCCATCTTCGGCCTGGTGCGCAACGCGCTTTCCCACCGGCCCGACTGGCCTCAGGCCTGGCGCAGCCCCGAGCCCCAGCCGGCCTACGACGTCATCATCATCGGCGGCGGCGGCCACGGCCTGGCCACGGCCTACTACCTGGCCAAGGAGCACGGCATCTCCAACGTCGCCGTGCTGGAAAAGAGCTGGCTGGGCGGCGGCAATACGGGGCGCAACACCACCATCATCCGCTCGAATTACCTGTGGGACGAAAGCGCCAACCTTTACGAAAAATCGCTCAAGCTTTACGAGGGGCTGAGCCGGGATCTCAACTTCAACATCATGCTGAGCCAGCGCGGCGTGCTCAACCTGGCCCACACGCTGGGCGACATGCGCGAGCTCTCGCGGCGCGTGGCCGCCATCCGCCTCAATGGCATCGATTCGGAAATCCTCGATACCGCCGAGGTCAAGGCCATGGTGCCGCTCTTGAACGTCTCGCCCCAGGCGCGCTATCCCGTGCTCGGGGCCTCGCTGCAGCGCCGCGGCGGCACAGCCAGGCACGATGCCATTGCCTGGGGCCTGGCCCGGGCCGCCGATGGCCTGGGCGTCGACATCATCCAGAACTGCGAGGTCACCGGCATCAAGCGCCAAGCCGGCCGGGTGACGGGCGTCGAGACCAGCCGCGGTACCATCGAGGCCAAGAAAATCGGCATCTGCGTGGCCGGGCATTCCAGCGAACTCGCCGCCATGGCGGGCCTCTGCCTGCCCATCGAGAGCCATCCCCTGCAGGCCATGGTCTCTGAGCCCCTCAAGCCTCTGCTCGACTGCGTCGTCATGTCCAACCAGGTGCACGTCTACGTCAGCCAGTCGGACCGCGGTGAGCTGGTCATGGGCGCCGGCATCGATCACCACATCGGCTACAGCCAGCGCGGCGGCCTGGCGGTGCTGTCGGAGACCATCGCGGCGGCGCTGGAGCTGTTTCCGGTGTTCAGCCGGGTGCGCCTGCTGCGCCACTGGGCCGGCACCGTCGACACCTGCCCCGACGCCAGCCCCATCGTCGCCAAGCTGCCGCTGGAAGGCCTTTACCTGAATGGCGGCTGGGGCACCGGCGGCTTCAAGGCGACACCCGGCGCAGGCTGGGTCTTCGCCCACACCATCGCCCAGGACCGGCCGCACGCGCTGAATGCGCCCTTCTCGCTGGAACGCTTCACCTCGGGTGCCCTGATCGACGAACACGGCGCCGCGGCCGTGGCGCACTAATGCCATGCTGAGTATCCCCTGCCCCTGGTGCGGCCCCCGCGACGAGGAGGAATTCTCCTACGGCGGCGAGGCCCACATCACCAGGCCCCAAGACCCGGCGGCGCTGAGCGATGCCGAGTGGGCCGATTACCTCTTCATGCGGCAAAACACCAAGGGCCGCTTTCATGAGCGCTGGGTGCACAGCCAGGGCTGCCGGCGCTGGTTCAACATCACCCGCGACAGCGCCGACAACCGCCTCATCGCCGCTTACCGCATGGGCGAGCAGCCGCCGGAGGAAGGCTGATGGCGGGGCGCCTCGACGAGGGCGGCCGCATCGACCGGCAGCGGCCGCTGCGCTTTCGCTTCAACGGCCAGGGCTACCAGGGCTTTGCCGGCGACAGCCTGGCCTCGGCGCTGCTGGCGGCCGGCCGTGGGCCGCTGGCACGGAGTTTCAAGTACCACCGCCCGCGCGGTCTCATGGGCCTGGGCGCCGAGGAGCCCAACGTGGTGGTGCAACTGGAGACCGGCGATCGCTCGACACCCAACCTGCTGGCCAGCCAAATCCCGCTCTATCAGGACCTCAACGCCCGTAGCGTCAACTGCTGGCCCGGGCCGGGCTTCGATCTGGGCGCCATTATCGAGCCCTTTTCGCGCTTCATGCCGCCCGGCTTCTATTACAAGACC
Organism: Alphaproteobacteria bacterium; assembly: GCA_030740435.1. NCBI lineage: Bacteria > Pseudomonadati > Pseudomonadota > Alphaproteobacteria > Alphaproteobacteria bacterium. The sequence continues at coordinate 3,705 of JASLXG010000048.1, forward strand.
TTCATGTGGCCGGCGGCGCTGTGGCCCCTTTATGAGCGCATTATCCGCAGCCGTACCGGTCTCGGCAGGGTGCCCGAGGAACCGGATCCCGAACGCTACGATCACATGCACGCGCATTGCGACGTGCTGGTGGTGGGCGGCGGCCCGGCCGGCCTGGCTGCGGCCCTGGCGGCCGGGCGCCTGGGGGCCCGGGTCGTGCTGGCCGACGAGCAGACCGAGTTCGGCGGCAACCTGCTGGGCAGCAGGCAAACCATCGACGGCGCCCCGGCCCTGGACTGGGTGGCCAAGGCACTCGAGGATCTGGAAAAGCGCGACGAGGTGACCCTGCTTTCGCGCACCACGGCGGCGGCCTATGGCGACCATAACTACCTCACGCTGATCGAGGAGCGCGCTGGCGAAACCCCACCTGGCGCCAGCCGCCAGCGCCTGTGGCGCCTGCGGGCGCGACAGGTGGTGCTGGCCACCGGCGCCATCGAACGGCCGCTGGTCTTTGCCGGCAATGACCGGCCCGGCGTCATGCTGGCCTCGGCGGCGCAGGGCTATCTCAATCGCTACGCCGTCAAGCCGGGCCGGCGCGCCGTGGTCTTCAGCAACAACGACAGCGCTTATGCCGCCGCCCTCGACCTGGCCCATGCTGGCATCGCGGTGAGCCTGGTCGACGCCCGGCCGGAGCCCACCGGCGAGCTGCCCCAACGGGCCGGCAAAATGGGCATCGAGATTCTCGAGGGCCGGGTCGTGGTGGCGACTCGCGGCCGGCGCCGGCTGAAGGGCGTCGAGGTTCGGCGTCTCGGGGCGGACGGCGGCCTGGGGGACGAAGCCAGACACCTCGATTGCGACCTGCTGGCCATCTCGGGCGGCTGGAGCCCGGCCGTGCACCTGCATTGCCACGCCGGCGGCAAACTCGCCTGGCGCCCCGAGGACGCCTGCTTCGTACCCGCCGCCACGCCCCAGTCCTCGCGTGCCGCGGGCGCCGCCAACGGCACTTTCGGACTGAAAGGCTGCTTGGCCGAGGGCCGCAATGCCGGCACCGATGCGGCCGCCGAGGCCGGCTTCCTGCGTCGCGGCCGGGCACCCAAGGCGCCGCAAGCCGAGGACACAGCGGACCAGCCGCTGCTACCGCTTTGGCAAGTGCCAACGCCAACCGAAGCAAAGGCGAAAGCCTTCGTCGACATACAGTATGACGTCACCGCCGATGACATCCGCCTGGCCGCCCGCGAGGGCTATCGCTCGGTCGAGCACATGAAGCGCTACACCACGGCCGGCATGGCCACCGACCAGGGCAAGACGGCCGGCGTCAACGCGCTGGCCATCCTGGCCGACGAGCTGGGGGCCGGGATCGCGGAGATCGGCACCACGACCTTTCGGCCGCCCTACACGCCCGTCAGCCTGGGCGCCCTGGCCGGGCGGCGGGTCGGCCCCTTCGCCGACATCATCCGGCGCACGCCGCTGCACCACTGGCACGAGGGCGCCGCTGCCCGCTTCGAGGACGTGGGCCAGTGGAAACGGCCCTGGTACTACCCCCGGGCCGGCGAGGACATGCGCGCCGCCGTCAACCGCGAATGCCTGGCGGCGCGCCAGGGCGTGGCCATCCTCGATGCCACGACGCTGGGCAAGATCGATATCAAAGGCCGCCATGCGGCCGAATTCCTCGACCGGGTCTACTGCAATTCCTGGCAAAGCCTGGCGCCGGGACGCTGCCGTTACGGCCTGATGCTGGGCGATGACGGCATGGTCATGGACGACGGCGTCACGGCCTGCCTGGGCGAGGATCACTACCTGATGTCGACGACGACGGGGAACGCGGCCCGGGTGCTGGGCTGGCTCGAGGAATGGCTGCAAACGGAATGGCCCGAGCTCGAGGTCTACCTCACCTCGGTCACAGAGCACTGGGCCGTGGCCGCAGTTTCCGGGCCGCTGGCACGCCGCCTGCTGGCTGAGCTGGCGCCCGAGCTCGACCTGGATCCAGAATCCTTTCCCTTCATGGCGGTGCAAAGCGCCACGGTGGCGGGCATCCCGGCGCGCATCTTCCGCATCAGTTTCACCGGCGAGCTCTGCTTCGAGATCAACGTGCCGGCGAGCCACGGCATGGGGCTTTGGACGGCCCTGATGACGGCCGGCGAGAAGTACGGCATCACACCCTTTGGCACCGAAGCCATGCACGTGCTGCGGGCTGAAAAGGGCTATGTCATCGTGGGCCAGGATAGCGACGGCACGGTGACGCCCGATGATCTCGGCCTGGGCGCCATGGTGGCGCTGAAAAAGCCCGACTTCATCGGCCGGCGCAGCTTGCACCGCGCCGACACCACGCGCCCCGACCGCAAGCAACTGGTCGGATTGTGGCCTGAGAACCCCGAAGAGGTGCTGCCCGAGGGCGCCCAGATCGTCGCCGAGCTGCACGAGCGGCCGCCCATGCCCATGATCGGCCACGTCACCTCGAGCTATTACAGCGCCAACCTGGGCCGCTCGTTCGCCCTGGCCCTGGTGGCCTCGGGGCGCGACCGGCTGGGCCAGACGCTGCACCTGCCGCTGGCCGGCCACATCGCCCGGGCCGAGGTCACGGACACCGTCTTCATCGATCCCCAGGGGAGCCGGTTGCGTGGTTGAAGGCTATCTCAGGCAGAGCCCGCTGGCGCACCTCCACCTGCCGGCCCGGGCCACAGATTCGGCGGGGGCCGGCGTGGTGATGGCGGAACGGCCTTTCCGTGGGCTCGTCAATTTGCGCGGAGATGCCGGCGACAAGGATTTTTGCCGGGCCGTGGCCGAGGTGCTGGGTGAGACCCCGCCTGGCGAGCCCAACACCACGGCCGGCTCGAGCCCACGCCTGTTCTGGCTCGGCCCCGACGAGTGGCTGGTGATGACGGCCGAGGACGGTGGCTCGGCCGTGGCCGCGGCGCTGACCTCGGCGCTCTCGGGCCTGGCCGCCGCCGCCACCGACATCAGCGAAAGCCGCACCATCATCGACCTCTCGGGGCCACGAGCCCGCCAGGTGTTGATGAAGGGCTGCGGCCTGGACGTCCACCCCCGCGCCTTCCCCAGCGGGGCTTGCGCCCAGACGCTGCTGGGCCAGGTCGGCGTACTGCTGCACTGTCTGGATGCCGAGGCCGGACAGTACGAAATCACAGTGCCGCGCAGTTTCGCCGAATACCTCTGGGCCTGGCTCGAGGACGGGGCCCTGGAATACGGCCTGGCGGTGGCAGCCGAGGAAATCTGAAAACGCCGTGGTCCATGACCCCCGCATTCCCGAACGCCAGGCCTCTGTCATACCGGCCATGCTCGAGCGCTGGGCCCATGAGACGCCGGAGAAGGTGTTTCTGGTTTTCGCCGACGGCGAGGCCTGGAGCTTTGCCGAGACCCGGAGCCGGGCGCGCCGGGCCGCCGCCGGCCTGCAGGCGCTGGGTGTCGGCCGGGGCGATCACGTGCTGTCCTGGCAGCCCAACGGCAAGCAGGCCATCACAACCTGGTTCGGCCTGAATTTCCTGGGCGCGGTCTACGTGCCGATCAACACCAGCTATCGCGGCAGTCTGCTGGAGCACGTGGTGGCGCTATCGGATGCCCGCCTGCTGGTGGCCCACAGCCAACTGCTGCCCCGCCTGGCCGAGGTCGGGCAGGGCCAGCTCAGCGACGTCGTGGTCAGCGGCGGGCCGGCCCCAGACATCGCCGGCCTTCGCTTCCACGACATAGCGGTGCTCTCGCCAAGCGAGGAGACCGAGGCCGAACCGCCGGTGGAACCCTGGGAGACCCAGTACATCATCTTCACCTCGGGCACTACGGGGCCCTCGAAGGCGGTGCTGTCGTCTTATTTGCAGACCTGGTCAATGGCCGTCGAATCCGCCGATTATCTCGGGGCCGACGACCGTTTCCTGGTCAACCTGCCGCTCTTCCACGTCGGCGGCACCATGTTCGTCCATGGCATGTTGGCGCGGGGCGGCTCGTGCTTGGTGGTCGAGGGCTTCGAGACCGACATGTTCTGGCCCCAGGTGCGCCGGCACGATGTCACCTCGACCTGCTTCGTCGGCGCCATGACGCCCTTCCTGCTCAAGCTGCCGCCCAGCAACCGCGATCAGGAGCACCCCATGAGGGTGGGGGTAACGATTCCCTGGAACGAGGATTCGCTGCGGTTGGGCCAGCGCTACGGCATCGAGATGCGCACCGCCTTCAACATGACGGAGATCTCGGCGCCCATCGTCTCGGAGCCCAATCCGCCCCAGATCGGCACCGCCGGCAAGCCCCGGCCCGGCATGGAGGTGCGGGTGGTCGACGAAAACGACTGCGAGGTGGCGCCGGGCGTGGTGGGCGAGCTGATGGTGCGCAGCGATCGGCCCTGGGCGCTCAATCACGGCTATTACAAGGACCCCGAGGCCACGGCCCAGGCCTGGCGCAACGGCTGGTTCCATACCGGCGACGCCTTTCGCTACGACGACGAGGGCAATTTCTTCTTCGTCGACCGCATCAAGGACGCCATTCGGCGACGCGGCGAGAACATCTCGTCCTTCGAGGTCGAGTCCGAGGTTACGCTGCACCCCGACGTGGGCGAAGCAGCCGCCATCCCGGTGCCCAGCGAGTTCAGCGAGGACGAGGTCATGGTGGTGGTGGCCCCGGTGCCGGGGCGCGAGGTCGAGCCCGAGGCGCTTTTTCACTTTCTCGAGCCGCGCCTGGCCCACTTCATGCTGCCGCGCTACATCAGGATCGTCGACGACTTGCCCAAGACGCCGACCCAGAAGATCCAGAAACACCTGTTGCGCGACGACGGCGTGACGGCAGCGACCTGGGACCGCGAGGTCGCCGGCATCAAGGTCAAGCGCGAACGCATCGGCGACGGCTGACCGGAACCTCACCATGTCCCAGAACGCTTTTCGCATCGCCGTGATGCCCGGCGACGGCATCGGTCCCGAGGTCATGGCGCCGACGCTGGCGCTGCTCGACGCCGTGGCCGCCCGGGTTGGCGGTTTTGCCTTTCACTTCGAGCACCACGCCGTCGGTGCCGGGGCTTACCTGGAAAGCGGCACGGCGCTGAGCGACGAGGCTCTGGCGGGGGCCGAGGCCGCCGACGCCATGCTGTTCGGCGCCGCCGGTGATCCCGGCGTGCGCTACCCCGACGGCACCGAGATCGGACCGCAGCTCACGCTGCGCGAGACTTTCGGGCTTTATGCCGGGGTGCGGCCGATCCGCGCGCTGCCCGGCGGCCCGACGGTGCTGGCCGATCCGCGGGGCCGCGACATTGACCTGGTCATCGTGCGCGAATCCACCGAGGGCCTATTCGCCTCGCGCCGTTTGGGCACGGTCGAGGACGACGTCGCCCGCGGCGTCATGGAGATCACGCGGGCGACATCCGAGAAGCTTTTCGATTTCAGTTTTGCGCTGGCCCACCGGCGCCGAGCCCGGGGCCGGCCCGGCCGGGTGACCTGTGTCGACAAATCCAACGTCATTACGGCACTCGCCTTCTTTCGCGCCATCTTCGACCAGAGCGCGGCGGAGCATCCCGGGATCACGGCCGACCACGCCTACATCGATGCCACGGCGCTCGATCTGGTGCGCCAGCCCTGGAACTTCGACGTGCTGGTGACCGAGAACATGTTCGGCGACATCCTCTCCGACCTGGGCGCCGGCCTGATCGGCGGCATGGGATTCGCCCCCTCGGCCGACATCGGCGACCGGCACGCGGTCTTTCAGCCCTGCCACGGCTCCGCCCCCGACATCGCCGGCCAGGGCCTGGCCAATCCCACGGCGATGTTCCTCTCGGCCGCCCTGATGCTCGACTGGCTGGGCCGGCGCCATGGCCTCGAGGCCTGCCACCAAGCCGCCGAGCTGATCGAGGCGGCGGTCGACGGCAGCCCCGCCGGCACGGCCGCGGTGACCGGCGCCGTCATGGCGCGCCTTGGCACCACATGAGATGGCGGACCGCCTGCCTGTTAGGTCCCTGCCCTCGAAACTCCGAAACCCTTAGGCCGGCTGTAGGGCCGGAGTCTGGCGGTTGAAGCGCACCAAGAGGGTGCCGACGATGGCGAGATTGAGGATGTTGAAGGCGACGCCCACGGTAAAGGCGATCTGGTACGAAGCCGTGAGATCGAAGATGAGACCGCCCAGCCAGCCGCCCAGCGCCATACCGATGGTGCCGAAAAGGTAGATCACGCCAAGCCGCCAGCCGCTCTCGCCGGCCGGGTAGAGGTCACGAATGATCATCGTATAGGTCGGCACGATACCGCCGAAGCTGAGGCCAAACAGCGCCGCCACCAAGTAGAGGGCGCCCAGGCTCTCGGCCATGGTAAAGAGCGTCAGCGTGATGGCCTGCAGGCTGGCGCTGATGAACAGCGTGCGCAAGGACCCGATTCGGTCGCAAAGCGCCCCGAAGCCGATGCGGCTCGCGGTGCCGCAGGCCAGCAGCACGGCCAGCATCTCGGCCGCCCGGGCCGTGGGGTGGCCGAGATCGCTGGCGTGGGCGACGACATGCACCATGGGCATAGCCATGGCGACGCAGCAGCCGATGATGGCCAGGCTCAGAAGCCCCAGCACCAGGTTGGGCTTGAACCCCAGCACGCGCCCCTCCTCGCCGCCGGCCGGCGCCGTGGCGGCAACCTCGGCCAGCGGCGGCGGCCGGCGGAAAATCAGGCACATGGGCAGCATGGCGGCCAAGGCCAAGAGGCCGAGCAGGAAATAGCTCTGGCGCCAGCCGTAGTTTTCCATGACGTAGCGAAAGAGCGGCGGCCAGATCACGCCGCCGACGGACTGGCCGCTGATGACGATGGCCACGGCAACGCCCCGGTAGCGCTGGAACCAGTGCGTCACGTTGGCCACCAGCGGCGAAAACATGACGCCGTTGCCCAGCAGCCCGAGCAGCACCGCATGCACCAGCAGCAGACTCACGGGCCCCTCGCTGAAACCCGCCGCCAGGGCGCCCAGACCGACGCCGAACGAGCCCAGCAGCGCCGGCTTGAGCATGCCGACGCGATCCGACCAGCGGCCCATGGCGATGCCGCCGATGCCCATGCCCAGCATGACCAGCGAAAAGCCCGCCGAGGGCACCCAGCGCGGCACCGCGAACTCGGCGGCGATGGTCTTCAGGCCCACCACCACGCCGTAAGTGCTACCGACGGCAAAGCTCATCAGCAACATCGAGAGCAGGGCCACGGTCCAGGCGTAGCCCCGATCGACGGCCGATGGGGCCGATTTTTCCCAAATGCGCGGGCTCATGGCCGGTCTCAAGCGGCCTGGGCCACTATGCCGCCCCGGCCCTGGCGGCGCTCGCGGCCCAGCAGCATGCCGATGATGACCAGATGGCCGATGTTGAAGACCACGCCCAGCGCGAAGGCCCACTGGTAGGAGGCCCAAACGTCGAAGACGAAGCCGCCCAGCCAACCGCCCAGACCGGCGCCCACGGTCCCGAACAGCATGATCACGCCGATCCGCCAGCCGCTTTCGGCGGCGGCAAAATGGTCGCGGATGATCAGGGTGTAAAGCGGCACGATGCCGCCAAAGCTGAGGCCAAACAGGACCGACAAGAGGTAAAGCCCGGCCAGGCCGTCGACGAAGAGATAAAAAGACAGCACCAGGGCCTGAAAACCCGAAGCCACGAGCATCGCCTTAAAGGCGCCGATGCGATCGGCCAGCAGCCCGAAGGCCAGCCGGCTGGCGGTGCCGAAGGCCAGCAGCACGGCCAACATCTCGGCCGCCCGGGCAGTCGGGTGGCCGAGATCGCTGGCATGGGCGACGATGTGCACCATGGGCAGCGCCATGGGCACGCAACAGGCCACGATGGCCAGGCACAAGAGACCGAAGAGCAGGTTGAGCGGGAACTCCAGCGGTCGCTCGCTGCCCGCCCCGGCCGCCTCGGTCGCCGCCGCTTGCATCGGCCGCCGGCGGCGCAGCAGCAGGCAAAGCGGCAGCATGGCAACCACTACCAGGCCATACCAAAGATAGGTCTCACGCCAGCCCGTCTCGTCGATGGAGTAACGAAAAACAGGCGGCCACAAGGCGCCGCCGAGGCTCTGGCCGCTGATCACCATGGCCACGGCCAGGCCGCGGCGGCGTTCGAACCAGTGCGTGATATTGGCCACCAGCGGCGCGAACAGGGCGCCGTTGCCGAAAAAGCCGAGCAGCAAGGCCTGGGCCAGAACGAAGGTCAGCGGCCCGCTGCTGGCCCACACCGCCAACGCCCCCAGCCCGAGGCCCAAGCTTCCCACCAGCGCCGGTCCGAACATGTCGGCCCGGTCCGACCAGCGGCCGAAGACGATGCCGCCGAGGCCAATGCCCAGCATCAACAGGGCATAGCCAGCCGAAGGCACCCAGCGCGGCACGGCCAGGTCCAGCGCCACCGGCTTGAGGGCCACGACGATGCCGTACATGCCGCCGCTGGCCAGCACCATGAGCAGCAGCGAACCGCCCGCCACCGCCCAGGCATAGCCGCGATCAGTGGCGCTCAAGCGCCGCTCTCCGGGGTCAATTCCTTGGCCATCTCGCGCAGCTTGAATTTCTGGATCTTGCCCGACGGCGTGCGGGGAAATTCGGCGACTATCTCGAGCCTTTCGGGCAGGTAGTTGCGGGCGATCTTGCCCTCGTTGAGGAAGGCCACCATGGCCTCGAAGTCGAGGCTCTGGCCGTCCCTGAGCTGCACGAAGGCGCAGCCCCGCTCGCCCAGACGCTCATCCGGCATGCCCACCACGGCCACGTCCTGCACCGCCGGATGGCGGTAGATCAGTTCCTCGACCTCGACCACCGGCACGTTTTCGCCGCCGCGGATGATGACGTCTTTCGAGCGCCCCGTGATGCGGATGTAGCCCTCGTCGTCAATGTGGGCCAGATCGCCGGTCTCGAACCAGCCCTCGGCGTCGGTGCCGTGGAGTTCGGGCCGCTTGAGGTAGCCTACGAAGGAGGCGTGGCCGCGGGCCTGCAGGCGTCCCTCCCGGTAGTTTGGCAGAGGCCGGTCCTGATCGTCGACCACCCGCACCTCGAGACCGTCGAGCGGCAGGCCGTCGGTTTCGGCCGCTTTCTCCGGCCGATCCTCGGGCCGGGTGGTGGTGAAGGCGCCGTTCTCGGACATGCCCCAGCAGGAAACGATGGTGACGCCAAGCTTCTCGCGCGCCCTTTGCACCAAGGCCGGCGGGATGGGAGCGCCTGCGCATAGAAAAGTGTGCAGCGATTCCAGTTCGTGATCGCCCGCTGCCGCGACTTCCGTGAGATCGGCCAGGAAGGGTGTCGAAGCCATGGTGAAGGTGACGCCCTCGGCGGCGATCAGCCGGGCCGCCCGGTGGGGGTCCCAGACGTCCTGTAGAACGCCCGTGGCCTGCATCATGATGGGCATCACCAGGCCGTAGAGGAACCCGGTCTGATGCGCCACCGGCGAGGCCATGAGGACAACGTCGTCGGAGCCCAGGCCGAGGCGCTTGACATAGAGTTCGACGCCGCCGTGCAGCGTGTTGGCGGTATGCAGCACGCCCTTGGGCTCGCCCGTGGTACCCGAGGTGTAGAGCACCTCGATGACCTCGTTGGGGCTCGGTCGGCGCTCGGCGAAGATCGCCTGGGCGTCCAATTCGTCCTCCCAGCGGCGCTCGATGAACTGTGCCTCGAAAGAATTCTCGCCCTCGCCGCAGACGGCAAAAACGTGCTCGAGTTTGGGCAGCTCGGGACGCACGTCGGCGATCATTTCCGGGTAATCGAAGGCCCGGAAGCTTTGCGGCACGAAGATGGCCCGGGATTCGTTCAGCCCCAGCATGAAACCGAGCTCGCGCTGGCGGAAGATCGGCATCAAGGGATTGGTGACGGCGCCGATGCGCATACACGCCATGTGCAGCGCCGGAAACTGCCACCAGTTGGGCAATTGGATCGAGACCACGTCGCCCGGCTCGATGCCATGGCCCACCAAGCCCAGCGCGATGCGCGTCACCATGGTGTCGAACTCGGCATAGCTGTGCCGCGTGGTCTGGCCCAAAGTGCTGTTGAGGCCGATGTAAGCAGGATGGTCGGGACGCGCCGCCACGGCGGCGTCGAGATAGTCGATGACCAGCTTGTCCAGCCAATGTCCGGCCGCCGCCATGGCGTCGATACGGGCCTTGGGCAGGATACACTCGATCGCCATCACCACTCCTCCCTGTGATCTTGCGCCCTATGACACACAAAAGGCTGGCTTTTGCCAATGGCAAAGCAGCAGAAAATCGTTGAGCCGCGCCGAGCTATCGGGCTTGCGGCCTGAGGACGGCACGGAAATGGGCGTTGGCGCGGCGCCGCGCGGCGCTGGCCGTGGTGGCGTCGAACTTCCAGGCGATCTTGCCGGACAGGCTGCGGTGGCGCGAGGAAAAGCGCTGCTCGCCCCGCTTGTCGAAGCCGTGGTACTGGCCGGGAAAGACCTGCACCTGGGCCAGGCCCGGGCGGCTGGCGGCCCAGCGCGGACAGCGCCGGGCGCCGCCGTTGAAGTCGCGGGCGCCGATCAGGATCAACAGCGGCCCCTGCCCCTGGGCCCGGCCGGAGCCGCCCTGGCTGCATTCGGGGTAGAAGGCAACGCTGACCGAAAACCCCGCCTCGCCGCCGCGCAGCCAGTCGCGGCGCAGCGTTTCCTGGCTGGCCAGCAACACAACCTCGGCGCCCGCCGCGAAACCCAGCAAACCGATGCGCAGAGGATCGACCCGGCCCTGGCGGCGCAGCGCCCGCAGTGCCCCGAAGACGTGGCGCACCAGGATCTTGGGCGCCGGCGCCTGGCTGTCGCGCACATAGCCGCCGCGCTTGAAGTCGAGCTCCAAGACGGCGATGCCATCGTCCAAGAGCGCCCCGCCGTGATAGGCATAGCGCCGGTCCGGCCCCTCGACGGCGTGCAGCATGATTACCGCCGGCACCAGCACGGCACCACCGCGCGGCAGCCGCAGGATTGCGCCGAAGGTGCGCGAGATGCGTTCGTCGGCGCTTTTGAAGCTGAAGTCGAGGCGGCTTTGGGCGCCCACGGGTGGCGCCACTAGCGCCGCCGCCAGCGAAAGGGCAAGAAAACAGCCAATGCGGTTTCTCATCTCACACCCCCACCACGCCGTAGATCCCGACACCGATGATGAAGGGCCCCGCCTGCAGCAGGAAACTCGCCTTGGGCTGCAGCTTCCGGGTGCAGGGATTATACCAGGTGTACTGGATCCAGGCCCGGCCGCGGCGTTGCACAAGTCGCAAGCCCTCCTGGAAGATGGAGCGGCCGTCCGGGTCGCGGCTGCCCAACACGTTGGAACCGATCAGCTCGGGAAAACGCCCGTTCACCCACATCAGACCCTCCAGGTCGAAGACGAAAACATAGAGGTCGCGCTCCATGAAGCCGGCAGCGGGATCGAGGAAGCCGGCAAAGGCCGCCTCGGGACCCAGCCGGCGCAGGTGCTCGGCGGCGCGTTGGGCCAGGGCCTCGGCCTCCTGCGGCGTTCCGGGGCGCCGGCAGGGTCCCTCGGCCGGGGCCGGCGCGGCGCCCAGCATAAACACCAGGACCAAGCCCAGCGCCACGGTCAAGAGCTTGCGCATGCCACCCTCCGGCAAGCGATACCGGCGCTTATTGTGGCGCCGCCGGGGCAGGCACACAAGGCCGCCCGAGCGGCTGCTGGGGATCGCTTTGCGGCTTTTCAAAGGCCGTCTTCCCTATCTATTGTGGCGCCTTGTCAGGCAAGGATTAGAGCCATGAGGCGGGATCAACGCAAAACCGACCGGCGCCGGGCAGGTGGGCAGCAAGGCGGCGCACCGACCCAAGCGGCCTGGCGCCAGCCGCGCAACCCCTATCGCCCCCAGGAGATCTTTTCGGCCGACCAGATCGAGGCCATCCACGCCGCCTCGCTGATCGTGCTGCAGGACATCGGCATCAATTTCCTGCTGCCCGAAGCCTGCGAGCTGTGGCGCCGCGCCGGTGCCGCGGTCGAGGGCGATGGCCCGCGGGTGCGCTTCGAGGCGGGCCTGATCGAAAGCCTGATAGGCAGCCTGCCGGAGCGCTTCACGCTGCACGCCCGCAACGCCGAGCGCCACCTCGAACTGGGCGGCGACGCCGTCGCCTTCTCCGTGGTCAGCAGTGCCCCCAACGTCAGCGACCTGGAGCGCGGCCGCCGGCCGGGCAACTTCGCCGACTTTTGCGACCTCCTGCGCCTGGCCCAGGCGCTCAACGTCTGCCACCTGATCGGCGGCTATCCGGTCGAGCCCATCGACCTGGATCCGGCGACCCGCCATCTCGACGCCGTGGCCGCCATGCTGCGCCTCAGCGACAAGGTGGTGCAGGGCTACGCGCTGGACCGCCAACGCATGGCCGACGCCATCGAGATGGTGCGCATCGCCCGGGGCCTTGGCGATTACGAGCTCGAGCAGCAACCCAGCCTCTATACCGTGGTCAACGCCAACTCGCCGCTGCAGTACGACAATCTCATGCTCGAAGGCATGATGGAAATGGCCAGGCACAACCAGCCGGTCGTGGTGACGCCTTTCACCCTGGCCGGAGCCATGGCGCCGGTGACGCTGCCGGGCGCCCTGGTGCAGCAGAACGCCGAAGCCCTGGCCGGCCTGGCTTTTACCCAGGTGGTGCGGCCGGGCGCTCCGGCGGTCTATGGTTCTTTCACCTCCAACGTCGACATGAAAAGCGGCGCCCCGGCCTTCGGCACCCCCGAATACGCCATGGCCACCATCGCCAGCGGCCAGCTGGCACGGCGCTACAAGGTGCCGCTGAGGACCTCCAACGCCACCGCCGCCAACGCCCCCGACGCCCAGGCGGCCTATGAATCGCAGATGTCGATCTGGAGCTCGCTGCTGGCCGGCGGCCACATGCTCAAGCACGGCCTGGGCTGGCTCGAGGGTGGGCTTTGCGCCTCCTTCGAGAAAGTGGTGATCGATGCCGAAATGCTGCAGATGATGTCCGCCTTCCTCGAGCCGCCAAGCATCGATAGCGCCAGTCTGGCTCTCGAGGCGATGCGCGAGGTGGGACCGGGCGGCCACTACTTCGGCGCCGCCCACACCCTGGAGCGCTACGACAACGCCTTCTACCAGCCGCTGCTTTCGGATTGGCGCAACTTCGAGAGCTGGAGCGAAGACGGCGCCCGCGACGCCACCCAGCGCGCCCACGGCATCTGGCAGATGCTGCTGGCGGAGTACGTCGAACCGGCCATGGACCCGGCCGTGGCCGAGGAACTCGAGGCCTTCGTGGCGCGGCGCAAAGCCGAGGGCGGCGCCACCGCCTGAACGATTCCCACCAAGCCTGAATCGCACTATCGTCGGCCCCCATGACAGAAAATCTCTACGCCCTCTTCGAGAGTCGTTTTCCCGCCGACCGTGGCGCCACCTTCCTCGACGCCCTCGACGGCCGGGTGTTCTCCTACGCCGATCTCGAAGACTGGACGGGCCGTCTGTCGCGGCTGCTGGACAAGACCGGCGTGGGCCTGGGCGATCGCGTGCTGGTGCAGGTCGAGAAATCGCCGGCCGCGGTCATGCTTTACCTCGCCTGCCTGCGCCACGGCGCCGTCTTCGTGCCGCTGAACACGGCCTACACGGCCCGCGAGGTGGCATTTTTCGTCAATGATGCCGAACCGGCGCTGGTGGTCTGCGATCCGGCCCGCCGGGAGGAGACCGCCGAGCTTGCCGGTAGCGCCCGGGTGCTGACGCTGGACGCCACCGGCCAGGGCACGCTGTCCGAGGGGACGAAAGCCCTGGACGGTGATGCCCCGGTGGCCGAACTGGCGGCCGACGACCTGGCTTGTATCCTCTATACCTCGGGCACCACGGGGCGCTCGAAGGGCGCCATGACGAGCCACGGCAACCTGGCCGCCAACGCCCTCGATTTGCACCGCATCTGGGGCTTCGAAGCGGCCGACGTGCTGCTCCATGCGCTGCCCATATTCCACGCCCACGGCCTTTTCGTGGCCCTCAACACGACGCTGCTCAACGGTAGCGGTATGCTTTTCCTGCCCCGTTTCGAGGCCACCGAAGTGGTGCGGCTGTTGCCCCGGGCAACGGTCATGATGGGCGTGCCGACGTTCTACACGCGGCTGCTGGCCAGCCCCGATTTCACGGCCGAGCTCTGCCGTCACATGCGGCTCTTCATCTCGGGCTCGGCGCCTCTGCTGGAGGAAACCTTCGAGGCCTTCGAAGCGCGCACCGGGCAACGCATTCTGGAGCGTTACGGCATGACCGAGGCCGGCATGATCACCTCCAACCTGCTGGCCGGCGAACGCCTGGCCGGCAGCGTCGGATTTGCGCTGCCCCAGACCGAGGTACGCGTCGCGGACGAAAACGGCGGCGTGCTGGGCCCGGACCAGATCGGCGTTCTCGAAATCAGCGGCGCCAACGTCTTCCAGGGCTACTGGCGGCTACCCGAAAAGACGGCCGAGGAGTTCCGCCCCGACGGCTGGTTCATCACCGGCGACATGGCGCGCCAGAATACCGAGGGCCGGGTGACCATCGTCGGCCGGACCAAGGACCTGGTGATCTCGGGCGGCTTCAACGTTTACCCGAAGGAGGTCGAACTGCTCATCGACGAGCTCCCTGGCGTCGCCGAATCGGCGGTCATCGGTCTGGCGCATGCCGATTTCGGCGAGGCCGTGACGGCCGTCGTGGTAGCCGGAGACGAGGCCCCGGCGGAGAGCGAGATCATCGCCGGGCTGAAAGCGCAACTGGCTGCCTACAAAGTGCCCAAGCGGGTTGTCTTCGCGGCGGAGCTGCCACGCAACGCCATGGGCAAGGTCGAGAAGAACCACCTGCGTGAGAGCTACGCCGGACTTTACGAGGGCGCCAAATGACCACCATCGGCCTCCTGGGCACGGGCGACATGGGCGCCGCCGTGGGCCGGGCGCTGGGCGGCCACGGCCACCGCCTCGTCACTTCGCTGGCCGGGCGCAGCGAACGCTCGTATGCCCTGGCGGTGGCGGCCAGCATCGAGGACGCCGGTGATCTGGCGGCTTTGATGAGGCAATCCGAGTTGGTGCTGTCGATCCTGCCGCCGGCGGCGGCGCTGGAGGCGGCCGCCCAGGCCGCTACGGCGATGGCGAGCCCGCTTCCCACCTATGTCGACTGCAATGCCGTGTCGCCGGCGACGGCTACGAAGATCGCGGCGCTGCTGCAGGCCGTGGACGCCCCTTTCATCGACGGCTCCATCATCGGCGCGGCACCGGGCAAAGGCGTACCGCCGCGCTTTTTCGTCAGCGGCGCCGACACCAGCGCCATGCAGGCCCTCGACGGCCAGGGCATCGACGTGAGGGCGCTGGGCTCCAGGCCGGGCCAGGCCTCGGCCCTCAAGATGTGCTACGCCGGGCTGACCAAAGGCACCTTCACGCTGCATACGGCAGTGCTGTTGGCGGCTCATAGACTGGGTCTGGAGAGCGAGCTGCGGAGCGAGCTGGAGTACAGCCAGGCCAAAGTGCTCGAACGCATGACCGCCATCGTGCCCTGGCTGGCGGCCGATGCCGGGCGCTGGATCGGCGAGATGGAGGAGATCGCCGAGACCTTTGCCGGGGTCGGCCTGACGCCGGACTTCCACCGCGCCGCGGCCCAGGTCTTCGCGCTGCTCGACGCCACTCCGCTGGCCGCCGAGACCCGCGAGAGCCGCGCTGCCGAACGCCGCCTCGAGGACGCCATCGCCATCTACGCCAAGGCCCTCGATGAGCCGGACGCTCCCGGGACCTGAGCAGGCCGCCGCCAGCCCCGAGGACAATGCCCGGTTGACGGCTGGCGGTCTGCCTCGACATGATAGCCCAAGCGCGAACGCAGGCAGCAGGGGCGAGGTGCCGTGACCGAGATCGACGACAGGGCGTTAGCGAACATTGGCCTCTTTGAGAGCCTGACCAGCGACGAGGTGGAGAAGTTGCAGCGCCGCAGCGCCTGGCGGCGCTTTGTTCCCAACGAACAGATCCTCGACCGCATGAGCGCCAACCAGGAGGTGTTCTTCGTCGTCGAGGGCGCCGTGCGGGTGGTCAACTATTCGCTGACCGGGCGCGAGGTGGCTTACGCCACGGTACGCGCCGGCGGCTATTTCGGCGAACTGGCGGCGATCGACGGCGAGCCGCGCTCGGCCAGCGTGGTGGCCACCGAGAACTGTCTGTTGGTCAAGCTGCCGCCGAACGTCTTCATCGAGCTTTTACAAAACTATCCAAGAATCTCGCTCGACGTCATGCGCCGCCTGACACAGATCGTGCGGCGTTGCGACAACCGCATCATGGATCTCAGCACCCTAACCGCCATCCGCCGGGTCTATGTCGAACTGCTGCGGCTTTGTGAGCCCGATCCGGCCTCACCGGGCGGCTTCATTATCCGGCCGCTGCCGACCCACAGCGACATCGCCGCCCGGGCCAGCACCACGCGCGAGACCGTGGGCCGGGTGATCGGGCAGTTGGCCGGCGACGAGATCGTGGTACGCAAGCCACGCACCCTTTTTATCCGCGACCGCGACCGGCTCGAACTGCTGGCCGAAACCATCGACATCGAACGCGACGAAGAACTGGCTCGTTAAGGGCCTTTTCAAGTTCGACAAGATTCCATCGTCGTCGTGATAGCGATCACAGACGAGCACCCGTTCTGCACCTAGGGTGTGCCCTATCGACGGGCCGCAGACCACGGCAACCCCCACCGCGCAGCGGTCTCGATACGGGAACGAAATCTAACGAAATTTGACGAAATCTAACGAAATCTAACGAAACCTAACGTGCAGGAGAACATCATGAGTGACCAAAGTTCAGCAGGCGTCGAGCAAGGCGGCAAGTCCGGTGGCGATGCTTCGGCAGGCGCCGGTGCGGGTTCCTATTCGGGTGCCAGCGCTGGGACCAGCCAGTGGGGCGCCAGTGGCGCCGAAGCCGACACCCACGCCCATTCGGGCGCCGGGGCCTATGCCGGTGCCGGGGCTTCCGGCGGTGACGTCACCGACCAGACCCGCATCGGCTCGATCAACGTGAGCTCATAGGGCTCCTGAAAGCCGACGAAATTCGCCGGCAAGCCAAATTGAAGGAGAACATCATGAGTGACCAAAGTTCAGCAGGCATCGAGCAGGGTGGCAAGTCGGGCGGCGATGCCGCGGCCGGCGCCAGCTCGGAATCCTCATCCTACGCCTCTGCCCACACCTGGCAGTCTGGTCGCCCCATCGATCCCACGGTGGCCGGCTCGGGCGCTTATTCGGGCGCCGGCGCGGGCGCCTCGGGCGGCGACGTCACCGATCAGACCAGCATCGGTTCGATCAACGTCAGCTCGTAAAAATCCTGAGGATTTCTCCTCTTCATTACGTGTCTTTTGGTAAATCTTCCTTATTCCTCCCTGTGACTTAAAGCCCCGCCCCAGTGGCGGGGCTTCCTTTGTCGCCAACGCCTATTGCTGATTCCCCTTGCTTTTTTCGGTCCACCTGGGTCAATTGGAGAGTGAGGATTCCGCACGCTGGGGACTGATCCGGACTATCGCTATGGAAATCGGCCGGAAACCGCTTCGGCAGTGTGGATTCTTGCGACCGGCGAAGCCGCTCCTGGGCGGCCCGCTAACTTTAGAGCGAGGCGGAGCCACGATTGGCGGCCCGCCCAGATAGAAGTGCGAAAGGACTACCCATGGCGACGGGAACAGTGAAGTGGTTCAATCCCAACAAGGGCTACGGCTTCATCCAGCCGAGCGACGGATCCCGCGACGCATTCGTGCATATTTCGGCGGTTGAGAGGGCGGGTCTGAGCTCGCTCGAAGAAGGCCAGAAGGTCGAGTTTGAACTCGTGCCCGGCCGCAACGGCAAATCATCCGCAGAGAACCTCGTCCTGGTCGACTGATCCACCAGAATGGCAACAAGCACCTCGCGTGCCTGGCCCCATTCAGTGCCCATGGCCGGACCAACTGGATTTCGGACATATTTGATCTCTCGACCCCGACCGTGTGGGGCATCAGGCGGCGTGTCGCCCAGTAACCTGGAAGGCGCCGTTAGAAAGGACCAAATTGGCTCGCAAGCCTAACTACCGATTCGAGCGTCTGGCCCGCGAAAGAGCCAAGGCAGCCAAGAAAGCCGCCAAAAGAGCTGCGCGGACCAAGGCCAAGGAAGACAAAGCAAACCTGCTGAACCCGGAAGCGATTGATCCGGAAACGGGCGAAGTGATTGCGGCCGAAGCCGGTACGGGCGAGGAGGCCACGGAGGGCGAGGCGGATACGGCCGAAGAGCAATCAGTATCGCCGGGAACGGTAGAGCCGGAACTGCGCTGAGTGACCTCGGCCTTCGGCGGGATCGCCGCGGAGGTTACCAGTCAAGCTTGGTGGCACCGATGTTTCGGCGGCGGTCGAAGCAACGGGTCGTTGGCTTTGAGTTCAGGCCGCCACCAGGGGCTGGCCGAAGCCCAACTCGGCACGCACCCGAGCGCAGACCTCGCCGTGGCTGGTCCCGGCCATGACGGCCTCGACCACGGCCCCGAATAGATTCACCCCCTCGTCATGGCAAGCCCGGGCCAGAGCGTCCAGCGCGCGCTGCACGGCGGCTTGGTCGCGATCACGTTTGAAAGCCTCAAGCCGGGCCAGATAGGCCTCGATGCTGGCCTCGTCGGTGCGTGGCAGCGGCGGCGGGCGTTCGTCGGCGGCCGCCACTTGGTAGGCGTTGACGCCGACCATGACCTCCTCGCCGCGCTCCAGCCGCTCCTGAAAGGCCTGGGCGGACTTGCCGATGATTTGCTGCACCAGTCCGCTCTCGACGGCGGCGAACATGCCGCCTGCCTCGTCGATGCGCGCGATCACGGCGGCGATCTCGGCCTCCATCTGATTAGTCAGTGACTCGACGTAGTAGGAGCCGCCGAAGGGATCGATGACGTCGTCGAGATGGGCCTCGGAGAGCAGAATGTTCTGGCTGGCGACGGCGATCCGGGCGGCTTCCTCGGTGGGCAGGCTGAGGGCCTCGTCGTAGCTGTCGGTGTGAAGCGACTGCAGGCCGCCACAGATCCCGGCCATGGCCTGGACGGCCACGCGGGCGACGTTGTTCAAGGGCTGCTGGCGCGTCAGGTCGGCACCCGAGGTCTGGCCATGGAAGCGGAAGCGCCGGGCGCGTGGGTTGCGGGCACCGAAGCGTTCTCCGGTGATGCGGTGCCAGAGCCGGCGGCCGGCGCGGAACTTGGCGACCTCTTCGAAAAAGCTGATGGAGATGTCGAAGAAAAAGCTGAAGCCGGGCAGGAAATCATCGGGCTGGTGGCCCCGTGCCACCATGTCGTCGGCGTACTGGATGGCGGAAGAAAGGGTCAGCCCCATGGCTTCGGCCGGCGTCGCCCCGGCCTGCTGCATGTGCTGGCCCACCACCGACAGCGCGTTCCAGCGCGGCACCTGGCTTCCCATCCACTCGATGTGGTCCAAGAGCATGCGCCGCTGGGCCGCCAGGGGCAGCCGGAAATACATGTGCAGTGCAACGAAATGCGAAAGATAGTCCGACTGGTTGGTGGTGCCGGTCAGGCTCGACCAGGGCAGGCCGCGGTCGCGGGCCACCTTCAGCATCATGGCCGACAGCGTGTAGGGCGCGGTATCGCCCAGACTCAGCGTCATCTCGTCGAAGGCCAGGCCGTCCAGGCAGCTCGCCATGTCGTCCGAGGTGTTGATGACGACACCGCAGTGGCCCAGCTGTTCTGGCTCGACCTGGTCGGCATCGTAGCCCCGCATATGCGTCGGACAGGGTGCAATGAAAAGTGTATTGAGGCCGGCCTGGCAGAGCGTGCGGATGCGGGCGTTGAAGTCCTCGGGCAGGCCCAGGCCGACGACGTGGCGCCGGTTCCAGCTGCGGCCACGGTTCATCGCCGGGTAGATGCCGCGGCTGGTCGGCGCCTGGCCGGGATAGCCGAGATCCTGGTCGTAGCGCGAGGAATCCCAGTCCTCGGGCGTATAGAGCGGCTTGACCTCCAGGCCCGAGCGGTTCCGCCGCGCCACCTCGTCGGGTAGTTGGGCTCGGTAGTCTTCCCGCCAGCGTCGGCGCGCCCGGGATTTGACGGCATCGTTCATCGGCTCCCCTCCGATGTTGCTGCGACCAGCGAAGCACAGTCGCGGCACATTTTCCAGCGCTTCCCGAGGCCTGAAAGAGCAACTTGCCCAGGCCCGCCAATCGCCTAAGATGTGGGACGACACCGCGGGGCACGAAACCGGCGGTGGACAAAAATTACTCGGGGAGATAACCCATGAAACGTCGTACATTTGTCAAAGCCGCTGCGGCCGGTGTTGCCACCGCCGCCGCGGCCTCGAGCTTTCCGGCCCCCGCCCTTTCGCAGGGCAAGAAACGGTGGAAGATGGCGCTGACCTGGCCCGCCAACACGCCGGGCCTGGGCCTGTCGGCACAGCGCGTCGCCAAACGCATCGAGATGTTCACCGAAGGCAAGATCAAGATCAAAGTCTATGGTGCGGGCGAACTGGTACCGGCCTTCGAGAGCTTCAATGCCTGTTCGGCGGGCGACGTCGAAATGTACCAGGCTGCCGAATACTATTGGCAAGGCCACCACAAGGCCTTCAATTTCTTCACCACCGTGCCCTTCGGCCTGACCGGATCCGAGCACTACGCCTGGATCAACTTCGGTGGCGGCCAGGAGCTCTGGGACGAGCTTTCGGCCCAGTTCAACCTGAAAGGTTTCGCCGGCTCCTGGACCGGCGTGCAGATGGGCGGCTGGTTCCGCAAGGAGATCAACACGATGGATGATCTCAAGGGACTGAAGTTCCGCATGCCCGGCATCGGCGGTGAGGTACTGCGCCGCCTGGGCGTCGCCGTGGTCAACCTGCCCGGTGCCGAGGTCTTCCCGGCGCTCCAGGCCGGCACCATCGACGGTACCGAATGGGTGGGGCCGTGGCTTGATCTCAATTTCGGTTTCTACAAGGTCGCCAAGTACTTCTACACCGCCGGTTTCCATGAGCCCGGCACCGTCGGCAGCTTCGGCATCAACAAGAAGGTCTGGGACGGCCTGTCCGACAGCGAACGCGAGATCATCACCACGGTGATCCAGGCCGAAGGCCAGTTACAGACATCGGAATTCCGGGCTCGCGATCTGGCCTCGCTGCATAAACTGGTGTCCGAGCACGGCGTACAGGTGCGCAACTTCACCAACGAGATGTATCGCGAGTTCGGCCGCCTGTCGGGCGAAGTCGTCAAGGCGATGGCGGCCGGGGATCCTCTGACCAAGAGGGTCTATGACAGCTATGCGGGCTTCCGCAAGGGCGCCATTGCGCTTTCCAAGATCCAGGAGGGCAAGTACCTGCGAGCCCGCGAACTGCCGTTCAAATGGTCCTAGCCCCCCAGGGCTGAGACTGATGAACTGGGAAGCCCGCTCGGATATCCGCTGCGGGCTTCCTTTGTTCGCCCCGGCAAACTCAGATCGCAATCTCAGGAGGTAGACGGTGGGCCGATTGAGGGCAGCGGCGCGCCTGATCGATGCCGTCAACGACGTGCTGGGCCGCGCCGTCGCCTGGCTGACGCTGATCATGGTGTTGACGCAGTTCACTGTCGTGATGATGCGCTACGTTTTCGGGCTGAGCTCCCTCTACATGCAGGAATCCATCGTCTACATGCACGCCATCGTGTTCCTGGCGGCGGCCGGCTATACCCTGCTGCACGAAGGCCACGTGCGCGTCGATATCTTTTACGGCAGCGCCAACGAACGCCGCCGCGCCTGGACCAACCTGCTCGGCGTGTTTTTGCTGCTGTGGCCCATGGCCGGGACCACCTTGCTGGCGTCCTGGGGCTATGTGCTGGCGTCCTGGAGGGTCTTCGAGGTTTCGCCCGAAGGCACCGCCGGGCTGCCGGCAATCTTTCTGCTCAAGACTTTCATTTGGGTGTTTGCCACGGTTTTGATCCTGCAGGGCTTCTCGCTGGCCGTACATTCGCTGGGCGTGATCCTGGGCCTCGAACAAAGCTCCACGCCCCAGGCGGAAGAGGAGCACGCCCTGTGATCGTCACGGAAATCCTGGTGATCCTCATGTTCCTGGGGGTTTGCGGCGTCCTTATGGCCGGTTTCCCCGTGGCCTTCTCGTTGGGGGGTGCGGCGCTGATGTTCGCCGGGATCGCCACCCTGGCCGGCGAGTTCGATTCGGTTTTCTTCGGTTTCTACGCCAGCCGGATTTTCGGCCAGATGACCAACGAGGTGCTGATCGCGGTGCCGCTGTTTGTCTTCATGGGCGTCATGTTGGAACGTTCCAAGGTGGCCGAGGACTTGCTCGAGAACATGGCCATGGCCTTTGGCTCGTTGCCCGGGGGCTTGGGCATTTCAGTCTGCATCGTCGGCGCGCTGCTGGCCGCCTCCACCGGCATCGTCGGCGCCACGGTGGTCACCATGGGCCTGTTGTCGCTGCCCACCATGCTGCGAAGGGGCTACGACCCCAAGCTGGCGACCGGCGTGATTTGCGCTTCGGGCACGCTGGGGCAGATCATTCCGCCCTCGCTCATCCTGGTGGTCCTGGGCGACCAGATCTCGGCCGCCTACCAGGAAGCCCAGCGCAAGCTGGGCAATTTCGCGCCCGATCCGGTTTCCGTCGGCGATCTCTTTGCCGGTGCGCTGCTGCCCGGCCTGATCCTGGTCGGCATGTACATCACCTATCAGTTCGGCTACGCCCTTCTGCGCCCCGAATCGTCGCCGCCGATTCCCCGTGAAGAGCTCACCGCCGGCCTCACCCGGGGCCAGGTCCGGATCAAGCTGCTCAATGCCCTGGTGGCGCCGGTGGTGCTGATCGTCTCCGTCTTGGGCTCCATCCTGGGTGGCGTCGCCACCCCCACCGAGGCCGCCGCGGTCGGTGCCATCGGCGCCACCCTGCTGGGTGGCCTGCGCTTGGGCGCCGACAAACCGTGGCCGGTCTACATCGCCGGGCTCTCTCTTATTGGGCTGCTGGTATTGACGGCCCAGGTCGACCTCAGGGTCTCGCGCGACATCATCAGCGCCGGCGAGTGGGCCGGCATTGTGGCCGCCGGGGTGTTCTGCCTGGCTTTGACCTGGGGTCTGCTGGTCAGTCTCGCGCGGGTTTTCGACGGCGGCGCGCTGCAAGAGGTCATGCGCTCGACCATGAAGATCAGCGCCATGGTTTTCGGCATCGTCATCGGGGCCCAGATGTTCTCGCTGGTGTTCCGCGGCCTGGGCGGCGACGACCTGGTGCATTCCTTCCTGACCTCGCTGCCCGGCGGCACGGTGGGGGCGGTGTTCTTCGTCATGCTGATCATGTTCATCATGGGGTTTTTCCTCGATTTCATCGAGATCACCTTCGTCGTCATTCCCATCGTCGCCCCCATCCTGTTGCTGATGGATCTCAATCCGGTGTGGCTCGGCATCATGATCGCCATGAACCTACAGACCTCGTTTCTCACGCCACCCTTTGGTTTTGCCTTGTTCTACCTGCGTGGCGTCGCGCCCCCTGAGGTGACGACCGGGCAGATCTACCGCGGCATCATTCCCTTCGTGGTGATCCAGCTCATTGCGCTGGGCCTGCTGGCGGCCTTCCCGGAACTGACGACCTGGTTGCCCAAAGTGATCTACGGCTAGAGCGGCGGACGGAACCATGACCATCGAGACCTTCGCGGGCCAACCGCGGCCGGTTCAGCCGCCGCTGCTGGAGCGTGCCGCGGAGCTCGGCATCCGCCAGGTGCTGGACCGGGACGGCGAACTGGCCGGCGACCTGGCCGATCCCGAACTCTCGCGCGAAGACCTCGTACGAATGTACGAAATCATGGTGCTGGTGCGCCTGATCGACGAGCGCGGCTGGCAGTTGCAGCGCTCGGGCCGGGTCGAGTTCTGGATCCCCGGCCGCGGCCAGGAGGCCGCCCACATGGGCTCGGCCCTGGCGCTGGAGGAAGACGATTGGATCTTCCTGGCCGACCGCGAAGTGGGTGCCATGCTGCTCCGTGGCGCCAGCCTAGAGAGCCTGTTCGCGCAGTTCTTCGGCCGCGTCGACGAACCGCTGCGCGGCCGCCGCCTGCCGCTCCTGCTGGGCGACAGGCGCCTCAACATCGTGCCCTGCATGACCCAGGTGGGATCGTACTTGCCTCATGCCGCCGGGGCTGCCTGGGCGGCCAAGCTGCAAGGCCACAGCACACGCACGCTGGTCTATTTCGGCGACGGCGCCACCTCGCGCGGCGAGTTTCACAGCGCACTCAACTTCGCCGGCATCCACCGCCCACCGGTGATCTTCATGTGCCAGAACAACGGCTGGGCCGTATCCACCCCCACCGACCGCCAGACCGCCACAGACAGCTTCGCCGCCAAGGGCGAGGCCTATGGCGTGCGCAACGTGCGCGTCGACGGCAACGATCCGCTAGCCGTCTACGCCGTCACCCGCGAGGCCCACGAGCTGGCGCCCGAGGAAGGCGCCACCCTGATCGAGGCGGTGACCTATCGTTTGGGGTTCCATACCTCGTCCGACAACCCCGACCTCTACCGCCTGCCGGAAGAAGTGACGGCCTGGGAGGCCTGGGACCCGCTCAACCGCACGCGGCGCTATCTGGAAAAGCGCCAGTGGTGGAGCGAGGCCCAGGAGCAGGCGCTCCATGAAAGCTGCCTGGCCGACATCCAGGCCGCCATCGAGACGGCCGAGGGCATGACCGGGCCGACGCCCGGCGATATTTTCGACGACATCCACGCCGAGCCCACCTGGCGCCTCGAGGAACAGCGCCGGCGGTTGCTGGCCGATCTCGGCCAGGAAGACTGAAGTGCCCGAACTCACCGTCCTCGAAGCCCTGAATGCGGCCATGGCCCACGAGATGGCACGCGACGAGACGGTCGTCCTCCTGGGCGAAGACGTGGGCGTGGCCGGCGGCATCTTCCGCGCCAGCCAGGGCCTGCAGCAGCGCTTCGGGCCTGGGCGCGTGATCGACACGCCGCTCGACGAGAAAGGCATCGCCGCCCATGCCGTGGGCATGGCGCTTTACGGCCTCAAGCCGATCGCCGAGATCCAGTTCTCCGGCTTCATCCACGACGCTTTCGAGCACATCATGTTCGGCGGCGCCAAGTACCGCTGGGCCACGGCCGGCCAGTACTCCTGCCCGATGGTCGTGCGGGCACCTTCCTTCGGCGGCATCCACGGCGGTTTCTGGCATTCCCAAAGCCCCGAGGCATATTACGTCCACGGCGGCGGCATAAAGATCGTCGTCCCCAGCACGCCGGCCGACGCCTATGGCCTGCTGCTGGCCGCCATCCGTGATCCCGATCCGGTGCTGATCCTGGAGCCGGTACCGCTTTATCGTTCGCTGCGCGGCGAGGTGGCAGACGACGGCAAGGCCCTGGCGCTGGGCCAGGCCGCCGTGGTGCGCCCGGGGCGCGACCTCAGCCTGGCCACCTACGGCCCCATCCGCTACGACTGCCAGCGCGTGGCCGAACGCCTGGCGGCCGAGGGCCTTGAGATCGAGATCATCGATCTGCGCTCCATCGTGCCCTTCGACGCCGACGCCGTTGTCGCCTCGGTCGAGCGCACCGGACGCCTGATGATCGTGCATGAGGCGCCGCTCAGCCTGGGTTTCGGAGCCGAATTGGCGGCCACCGTGCAAGCCCGCGCCTTTGGCTACCTGGAAGCCCCCATCGAACGCGTGGCGGCGCCCGACATGCCTTATCCCTACGGCGGCGGCGATGCCTACTACCGGCCCGGCGAGGCCGTCATCGAGGCGGCGGCGCGGCGCACGCTGGGCTTCAGCCTCTGATGTTCGCCTTCAAGCTGCCCGACGTGGGCGAAGGCATCAGTGAGGCCGAGTTGCTGGAATGGCGGGTGGCCGTGGGCGATCAGGTGGCCGAGGGCGACGATATCGCCGTGGTCAACACCGACAAGATCACTGTCGAGCTGCCGTCGCCTCGCGCCGGCACCATCCGGGCGCGCTACGGCGAAGTGGGCGAGATCATCGCCGTGGGCACGGTGGTCGTCGAGATCGACGACGGCTCGGAGGAAACCGCGGCGGCCCCGGTGGCGGCAAAATCCCCAGCCGCGCCCGCCGCCAAGCCAGGCAAGGTCGTGGCCGCCCCGGCGACGCGCCGGCGGGCCCGCGAGTTGGGCGTCGACCTGGCCCGCCTCACGGGTAGCGGCGAGGGCGGCGCCATCCGCATCGAGGACGTCGAAGCCGCGGCCGCCGGCGGCGGCAGCGACGACAGCCGGCGCATTCCCCTCAGCGGGGCCCGCGCCACGGCGGCCCGGCACCTGGCCCAGTCGGTTCACACCCTGGCCACCTCGACCACCAGCTTCGAGGCCCGCGGCGACGGCATTCTCAAATGCCTCGAGGCGGCCCGGCCGGCGGCCGAGCAGCAAGGCCTGAAAATCAGCCCGGTCGCCGTCGTCGCCAAGTGCCTGGCCGCCGTGCTGAGCCGCCACGAACGCTTCAACGCCACCATCGACGAGAGTAGGAACGAGCTGATCGTACACCAGACCGTCGAGCTCGGCCTGGCCGTGGCGGCGCCCGAGGGTTTGATCGTGCCGGTGCTGCGCGACACCGCAAACCTTGCGCTGCTCGACATTGCCGCCGACATCGCCGAGCTATCGCTCCGGGCTCGAGAGGGCCGGCTCACGCTGGCCGACATCAAGGGCGCCAGCTTCACGCTTTCCAGCACCGGCGGCCTGGAAGAGGCCACGATTATCTCCACCCGTCCCATCATCAATCCGCCGCAGAGCGCCGTGCTCTGGGTCTCCCGTATCAACCAACGGCCCCGGGTGACGGCCGGCCGCCTGGAATCCGGTCCCCTGCTGGCCGCCAGCCTGAGCTTCGACCACCGCTACATCGACGGCGCCGAAGCCACCGCCTTCATCAACGACCTGGTGGCTCAGCTCGAGGCGCCGGGCGGCAACGCCTGAGCCCCCCTATTCGAACTCGCGGGGCTGCCACCAGGGGTAATAGTCCGGCATGTCGGTGCTTGGCTTCATGCTGAATTTGGGCGGGCGTTTTTCCAGAAAGGACGCCACGCCTTCGTAAGCGTCGGGCAATTGCCCCATGGCCACGATGCCGCGGGAATCGAGCTTGTGGGCCTCCATGGGATGATCGGCGCCAAGCATGCGCCAGAGCGTCTGGCGGATCAGGGCGACGGAGACGGCCGAGGTGTTGTCGGCGATCTCGCGGGCGATCTTGCGGGCCTCGGGCAAGAGTTCCTCGGGCCGCACCACGCGACGCACCAGGCCCGCCTCGAGGGCCTCGTGGGCCGGGAAGACGCGGCCCGAATACATCCACTCCAGGGCCTTGGAGATGCCCACGATGCGGGGCAGGAACCAGGTCGAGCAGGCCTCGGGAACGATGCCGCGGCGGCTGAAGACGAAACCGAAGCGGGCCGTTTCGGAAGCGATGCGGATATCCATGGCCAGCGTCATGGTGGCTCCGATGCCGGCGGCCGGGCCGTTGATGGCGGCGATCACCGGCTTTTTGCAGTCGTAAAGCCTGAGCGTCGTCAGGCCGCCGCCATCGCGGTTCCTCTCGGGGATCTCCTGGGCCGCGCGTTTTTCGTAATCGAAGGTCTCGGCCCCGGCCGAGAGATCGGCCCCGGCGCAGTAGCCGCGCCCCGCGCCGGTGAAGATGATTGCCCGCACCTCGTCGTCGGCATCGGCCTGGTCGAGGGCGTCGATGATCTCCAGCCCCATGGGCTCGATCCAGGCATTGAGCTTGTCGGGCCGGTTAAGGGTGATGGTGAGGATTCTGTCTGCCACGTCGTAGAGAATGTACTTGTATGCCATGGCGGCTCTCCTTTGTACGCTGGTGGATCAAGTCTAACCCGAGGATCATATGACCTGGAAACCCGAGATCGAGGAACTGCGTCGGCGCGAGGCCTTCGCCCGCGAGATGGGCGGCGAGGAAAAAATCAAACGCCAGCACGACGCCAGCCGCCTGACCGTGCGCGAGCGTCTCGAACGCCTGCTCGACAAGGGTTCGTTCCACGAGATCGGGGCACTGGGGGGCGTCGCCAGCTACGACACCGACGGCGGCCTCGAACACGTGCGGCCGGCCAATTTCCTGTTCGGACGCGGCGATCTCGAAGGCCGCCGGGTGCTGGTCGAGGGCGACGACTTCACGGTGCGCGGTGGCGCCGCCGACGCCTCGATCTGGGACAAGATGGTGGCCGCCGAGCAGATGGCCGGCGAGCTCAGGCTGCCGCTCGTCCGCCTGGTCGAGGGCACCGGTGGCGGCGGCTCGGTCAAATCCATCGAGACCGAGGGCCGCACATACGTCAGCCAGGCCTTCGGCTGGGAACACGTGGTCGGCAACCTGGCCACGGTTCCCGTGGTGGCGCTGGGGCTAGGGCCGGTGGCCGGCCTGGGCGCGGCGCGGCTGGTTTCGAGCCACTATTCGCTGATGGTGCGGGGGCTTTCCCAGATGTTCGTGGCCGGCCCGCCGGTGGTGGCCCGGGTGGCCGCACCCATCGACAAGGAGACGCTGGGGGGCGCCGACATGCACGGCGACATGGGCGCCGTCGACGACGTGATGGAGAGCGAAGAGGCGGCCTTCGAGCAGGCGAAACGGTTCCTCTCGTACCTGCCTTCGTCGGTCTTCGAGCTGCCGCCCCGCGGCCCCTGCGACGACGACCCCGAAAGGAGAGACGAAAGTCTCATTGATGCCGTCCCACGCAACCGGCGCAAGGTCTACAAGATGCGTCCGATCGTCGAGAGCGTGGTCGACCGGGGCTCGTTCCTCGAGCTCGGCCGGCGCTGGGGCCGGTCGGTGATCACCGGCCTGGCGCGTCTCGATGGCTGGCCGGTGGCGCTGCTGGCCAGCGATCCCTACCACTACGGCGGCGCCTGGACGGCCGATGCCTCGCGCAAGGTGACGCGGTTCGTCGACCTCGCCCAGACCTTCCATCTGCCCGTGGTGCATCTCGTGGACATCCCCGGCTTCATCATCGGCCTGCAGGGCGAACAGGCCGGCACCATCCGCTTTGGATCGCAGGCCCTGGCGGCGGTCTTTCAGGCCACGGTGCCCTGGTGCAGCGTCATCGTGCGTAAGTGTTTCGGGGTGGCCGGGGCGGCCCACATGAACACCTCGCGAACCCGCATGAGATACGCCTGGCCCTCGTCGGACTGGGGCTCGCTGCCCGTCGAGGGCGGCATCGAGGCGGCCTACAAGGCGGACCTGGAAGCCGCCGACGACCCCGAGGCGCTGCGCCTAGACATCGAGGCGCGCCTCGAAAAGGCGCGTTCGCCCTTCCGCACCGCCGAGACCTATTGGGTCGAGGAGATCATCGATCCACGTGATACGCGGCCGCTGTTGTGCGAATTCGCCAACCTGGCGGCGCCGCTGCGCGAGGCCGGGCGTTCGGGGTTCGGGTATCGGCCCTAGTTTACTCAGCCGCCACCTTGGTCGTGCCCTTGTGGGATTGCTCCTTCTCACTCAGCGGCATCTTCAATGCTTCGTGCACCAGAACCGGGTCATACTCGATCACTCGAAAAAGGATTCGTGCCGTCCGGTGGGGTTTCCGGCGGCCCTGTTCCCAGGCCTGCAGGGCGGAGAGCTTGAAACCGAAAAAACCCGCGAACTCACGCTGAGTCATCCCCGTACGCCGGCGGATCTCCTTGATATCGGGATACTGTGGGACATAAACGAGCGTGGTGCGGGGAGCTTTCTTCTCTCCCCTGGCAATGGCCAAGGCATCGCGCGCCCCGCGCAGAATGCTCTCACCATATTCACTCATGTCCTTCTCCGTCCTCTGTGCACCGCCTTGATCCCGGCGGTGACCTGCCGCAAATCGTTTTCCTCGGCACGGGTAAGGTTGTCCTTGTCGCTCTTGCCGAATACCGAAAACAAATAAAGCGGCATCTGGTGGCTGTGGTAGTAGTAGATCACTCGCACCCCACCGCTTTTGCCCTTGCCTTTAGACGCCCAGCGGATCTTTCTGACCCCGCCCGTGCGCGGCAAAGGCGCCACCGTGACGGGACTGTTGGCCAGAAAATCGATCAGTTCCTCGCGCTCGGCGTGGCTCAATAACCCCTTTGCCTGGGCTATGAAGGGCTCAGTTTCGACGATCTCTACCGGCCCTGTATCCCCAGTCAGTATATAAGACATTGTCGTACTTGCTCAAGGGCAGAGAAGCTGCCATCCCTAGCCGCCCCTGAGCGGCCGCGAGTGGCGCCACTCGGCCAACAGCGTCCGCAGGCTGGCGATGAAAGCCAGCGGCTGGTCCAGCATCAGGTGGTGGTGGGCTTCGGGGATGGCCACGAAGGGCACGTTCTGGTCCAAGACCCCGAACATGTAGTCGACGGTGTCCTGGTTCATCATCTCGCTCTGCTCGCCATAGATGACGCCGACCCGGCATTTGAGGCTGGCCAGGTCGTTGGCCATGTTGCCGCGCTTGAAGTGCTTGAAGAGCTGGTCGTCGAACTTCCAGCTCCAGCCGCCCTCTGTCTCGACCACCGAATGGCGGGCGATGAATTCGAGCACGTAATCGTTTCCGCAATCCTGCGGCGGCATCAGGCGGAAACGGCCGACGGCGGTATCGAAGTCGGGGTAGTAGCGCTTGGGCCGGATGGGCGAGCGTTTGGGGTCGAACTCCCACTTGTAGTCCGGCGGGCGCACCGGCGCATCGACCAGCACCACGCCGGTCAACTGGTCGCCGAAAAGGGTGCCGGCCTTGAGGCTGATGAAGCCGCCGAAGCTGTGGCCGACGATGATCGGCCGCTCTCCCAGCTCGGCGTGCTGGCAGACCGCCATCAGCTCGGCCGCGAAGGTCTCGGCCCGGTAGCGCTCCCGGTAGCCCGAATCGCCCATGCCGCCGAGGTTGATGGCGGCCACCCGGTAGTGATCGAGGAAGAAGGGCGCGATGAAGCTCCACCAATAGGCATGGGCACCGTTGCCGTGCACCAGCAAAAGCCCTGGCTTGCCCACGTCGCCCCAGACCAGATAGCGGATGGGACAGCCTTCGACTTCGATCTCGCCGTGCTCATAGGGCGTATCCAGGGCGTGCTCGAACCAGGGCGGGGCGGCAATCGTCGACACTATGCTGTTCCTTCTATTTGCTCTCGTTGAGCCGCTATAGTAACCCTCTTTGCCCCGCCACCGAGGAGAGTCCCGTGAAACTCTATGACCTGGCCGCCTCGCCCAACACCCGCCGCGTGCGCATCTACCTAGCGGAAAAGGGCATCGAGATCCCCACCGTCGCCATCGACATGAGCAAGGGCGAGCAGAAGACGCCCGAGTATCTGGCCAAGAATTCGCTGGGCAAGATGCCGGTTTTAGAACTCGACGACGGCACCTGCATCGCTGAGAGCGTGGCGATTTGCCGCTATCTTGAGGAATTGCACCCGGAGCCGCCGATGTTCGGCCGCGACGCGCTGGAGCGCGCCCGCGTCGAGATGTGGCACCGCCGGGCCGAGCTCGAGATCCTGCAGTCCTTGATGCACGTCTTCGGCCACACCCACGAGATGTGGAAGGGCGTGCTGACCCAGATCCCGGAATGGGGCGCCGCCTGCGTCGAGACCGTGCAGGAACGCTACGCCTGGCTCGACCGCGAACTCGAAGGCCGCGAGTTCATCGCCACGGACGACTACACCGTGGCCGACATCGCGCTCCAGTGCGGCCTGTTGATGGGCAAGGGCATCGGCGTCCGCGCCCCCGACGATCTGGCCAACCTGGGTGCCTGGTGGCAACGCGTCTCCAGCCGGCCCACGGCGCGGGCCTAGTTTGGATTTCTCTAGTTGGCGGCGTGGGCGTATGAACCCGGAACGGTGAAGCGCCAGACCCCGCCGGATGACCGGACGCGCAAATTGAGGCAGGCGGTGAGCTTGCGTTGAAAAAACAGTGCCTTGACCGGGTACCAGGCGGTTTTGGGGACGCTGACCAGCACCACCCCATCGTTTTGACAGGTGTGCCTGCCATCGTGCTCGTAGACCTGAACGCCGCCCAGCGCGACACGCAGGCCGTCGTTGGAATAGAACTCGAGCTCGTGGGTCCCCGCTTCGAGGCGCAAATAGCCTTCGATGAAGGCGACCACGAGTTCCCTGGCATCCGAGGTCAGAACCGTGTCACCAGTGGCTGAATTGGCGTAGACGAATCCCGCCAGCGGCGTGCCCGGCTTGGTGTCGTCGGCCCAGACCTCGGCTTCATCCAGCCACTTGACCTCGCGATAGGCGTAGGCGACGGCCAGTCCGGGCCGCAGCGAGCCGGCCTCGGGCTGCGGCTCGGCCGGGGCCAGGAGAATAGGCTCCGCCGCCCGGACCGGAAAGGCCAGCAGCAGGATCGCCGCCAAGGCGATGCGGACGGAAACGCCACTCTGGCGCATGGTTGTTCCCCCGGGGCAGGCAGGTCGATCCCACGACGATAGCCTGCTAATCGAGATGGCGCAGCAGGAAATCCCTGAGCTCACCCGAAGACTGCTCGAATTCCGGCGAATCGCGGAAAAAATAATCGCCGTGCGACACGCCTTCGTAGACGTTGAGGTCGGCCACCACACCGGCAACGCGCATCTTGCGGTGGACGCGGACCGTGTCGCTGAGGAAAAGGTCCCGCGTGCCGGTGACCAGGTAGGTGGGCGGGAAGCCCTTGAAGGAGCCATAGACGGGCGAGATCAGCGGCGTCTTCAGGTCACGGCCATCGGCATAGAGCTTGGCGGCGCTCTCCAGGAGTCCGTGGTAGCTCACTAGCTTGTGGTCGATGCCCTCGTTGGTGTACAGGCTGTCGCCGGTTTTCGAGAGGTCGGCCCAGGGCGTCCCGGCCCAGAGCGCACCCGGCACCTCGAGGCCGAGTTCGATGAAGCGCTGCGTCGCCGCCAGGGTCAGCCCGCCGCCGGCCGAGGTGCCGCCAAGCGCCATCGACTTGGCCTGGCGTTCGGCAAGGAGCTCACGCCAGACCGCCACCACGTCGTCGACGGCGGCGGGAAAGGGATGATCGGGCGGCATGCGGTAGTCAATGGAGACCACCGGGATACGCCCCCGATGGGCGATCAGTACGGCTTCCAACAGGATGGCCTTGCCGGCGCCAATGACGTAGGCGCCACCGTGCAAATGCACGAACAGGCGGCTCCGATTGGCCGGATC
Source organism: Alphaproteobacteria bacterium (assembly GCA_030740435.1). Taxonomy (NCBI): domain Bacteria; kingdom Pseudomonadati; phylum Pseudomonadota; class Alphaproteobacteria; species Alphaproteobacteria bacterium. The sequence continues at coordinate 36,543 of JASLXG010000048.1, forward strand.
GATCCCGGCCGGCGTCGCCGTGCGCACGCTGACGCCGGCGATCTCCGCCTTGCCAATCGTCACCCCCCAACGCTTGGCACGGAACTTGGCTTCCGCCCCGCGGCGGGCATTGGCGGCCCGGATCCTGCGGCGGAAGTCCTTTCCCGGGACGACCGTGGTCTGGCGCACGTGCTTGGCCACGTCCGGCTGCGCCCTGTTGGCGATGCCCGCCCGGATCACCTCGCTGGCGCCAGCGGGAGCCGGCAGCGTGCGTGGCCCGATTGTCCAGGGTTCGTTTCCCGCCAGCGCCGCCGACCATGGCAGAGTGAAGAACAGGGCAGCCAGGAATGCTCTCATTGTTCGCCGGACTCCCGGTTTCGAGGGCGTATGACAGGGTGCCCATCATGGGCCATACTTTCGGGCAATCGCAACGCTCCTTCTTATGGATGAATCCGCGTGCTGTTCAATACGGACGTCTTCATTTTTTTGTTCCTGCCCGGCACCCTGGTCGGATTCTTCCTGCTTGGACGACTGGGTAACGAACGGGCCTCGCTGCTCTGGCTGGTGGCGGCGTCATTATTCTATTACGGCTGGTGGAACCCGATCTATCTGCTGCTGGTGGGCGGATCGATGGCGGTCAATTATACCCTTGGCCAGTATATCAGCGGCGCCCGGGAGGCGGAGGCCGCGAAGCGGGCGCGCCATATTCTGATCGGCGGTATCGTCTTCAATCTCGGCCTGCTGGCCTATTTCAAGTACGCCAATTTCTTTCTCGACAGCATCGGCCATCTGACCGGCAGCACGCTTTCCGTGGGCGAAGTGCTGCTGCCGATCGGCATCTCGTTTTTCACCTTCCAGCAGATCGCCTATCTGGTGGACACCGCCAAGGGCGACGTGGGGCGCTATGATTTCGTCGAATACAGCCTGTTCGTGCTGTTCTTTCCCCAACTGATCGCCGGCCCCATCGTCCATCACAAGGAAATGCTGCCCCAGTTCGCCACCGCCCATACTTACCGGCCTGATCTCAGAAACCTCAGCGTCGGCGGTTCCATCTTCGCTATCGGTCTATTCAAGAAAGTGGTGCTGGCCGACAACCTGGCCATGGTGGCGACACCGGTATTCGCCAGTGCCGAAGGCGGCGCCACGCTCGACTTCTTCGCCGCCTGGCAAGGCACTTTCTGTTACGGCTTGCAGCTCTATTTCGATTTTTCCGGCTATTCCGACATGGCCATCGGCGCCGCCCGCATGTTCGGAATTCGCCTGCCCATCAATTTCAATTCGCCCTATCAGGCGACCGGCATTATCGATTTCTGGCGGCGCTGGCATCTGACGCTGTCGCGCTTTCTGCGCGACTATCTCTATATCGCGCTGGGCGGCAGCCGGCGCGGCAAGACGCGGCGCTACGTCAATCTGATGGCGACGATGGTGCTGGGCGGACTGTGGCACGGGGCGGGTTGGAATTTCCTGCTCTGGGGCTTTTTGCACGGCCTCTTTCTGGTGCTCAATCATCTCTGGCGCGCGCTTTGGGGCCGGCCCAGCGAGAATCCCTTGCTGCGCACCCTGGCACGACTTTTCACCCTGCTCGTGGTGACGCTGGCCTGGGTGCCGTTTCGGGCCCAGACCATGGACGGTGCCCTGGCGGTCTATCGCGGCATGATCAACCTGCCGGCGGAATGGGCCACGGTCGGACCACTGGCGCTGTTGCAATCGCTGGGCTTCAGTTTTGCCGGGCCGGCGGTGAGCCAGGCCAATCTGGAATCCCTGGTCTGGCTGGTGGGCTGGCTGATCGTGCTCTGGCAGGCGCCCAATACCCAGCAATTGATGGCGCGATACGAGCCGGCTTATGAGTTCGATGAAGAGAAAATGGCCGAGGACCCGGTACCGCCGCTGTTGCGGGGCAGATGGCCCCTCTTTTGGCGGCCGGGACTGGGCTGGGCCCTGGCCATCGGTGTGATGTTTGCCTTGGCGCTCTTGAACCTCAACCGCGTCAGCGAATTCCTCTATTACCAGTTCTGAGGACAGCCGATGAATGGCGACAAAAAATTCCTCATCGGCGTGGTGGCCGTGGTCATCGCCCTGGCGCTGGTCTCGGCGGCCGTGAACCTGGTCATCGACCCCTATGGCGTCCATCGTCTGGTCGAGATCGAGGGCTTCAACGCGGTCAAGCCTTCGGCCCAAGGCAATCTGCGGCTGGCCAAGGCCTACAACATCACCAGCCAGAGCCCCGAAGGCGTGCTGCTGGGCAATTCCCGGGTCGAGCAGGGCTTCAATCCGGCCGGCGCCTCGGTGCGTTTCCACCGCTCGATCTACAATGCCGGCCTGCCCGGATCGACGATCTACGAGAACTATCGCTATCTCCAGCATGCGGCGCGCTTGGGCACCCTGAAGGTGGCGGTGCTGGGGCTGGATATCTTTGCCTTCAACACCAACATGTTCCGCCAGGCCTCGAACTTCAGCGAGGGCCGCCTGGCGGTACAGTTGGACGGCCAAATCACGCGGCTTTGGAACCTCGCCCGATTTCGCGATCTGCATCAGATCTATGTGGCCTGGCCGACGCTGATGAAGTCGATCGCCACGGTGATGGATCAAGACGAGCCCTGGGCCTCGACCCGCACCATGCTGGGCTTCAATCCGGTCAGGGAAGGCGACGAATATGCCAAGGTAAAAAGCTATTGGCGCAGCTTTCGCAAACAAAACCGCAAGCATATTCGGCTGTTGCAGGCACATCCCATGAATTTCGGGCCGACCGCCGGCTGGCCCAACGGCTCGATGGTCTATTTCGAACGCCTGGTGGCCTTCTGCCGAGCCAAGAACATAAAGCTGATGCTGGCCATCCATCCCTATCACGCCCACATGCTCGAAGTGTTGCATGGCTCGGGCGCCTGGCCGGTGTTCGAATCCTGGAAGCGTGAACTGGTCGCCGTGCTGGCCTCGGACCGGGCCCGCCACCCCGGGGCGGTGGAATTCGAGCTTTGGGATTTCAGCGGCTACAACTCCATCACCACGGAAAAGGTACCGCCGCAAGGCAGCACGCAAGTGACCAAATGGTACTGGGGATCGTCCCACTACAAACAGTCCGTCAGCCCGCTGATGGGACAGCGCGCCTTCGACTATGGCGACCTGGCACCGGTCCCGGCCGACTTCGGTATCCTGCTCAGGCCCAACAACCTGGAAACCCACATGCAGGGCTTCGCCGCCCGGCGCCAGGCCTATCGCCAGGCCCGGCCCAAAGAGATGGCGGACATCCAGCGCCTGTTCGCACAGGAGAGGCACCGGCGCGGGCGATGACCCGGTGACAAATCCGGACTACCCATCCCGGCCCTCGAAGGCAGCAAACTCGCTCATGAAGGGGGCGGCAATGTCGGCGTTGATCTTGCAGTCCAGGAAGATCGGCCCCTGAGGGTCGTTCAGCAAAGGGGCGACGGCGCCCAAGTCGTCCAGGGTGCGTATGGTCGCTGCCTGGAAACCGAACGCTTCGGCGACAGGGGCAAAATCGACGTCCGGAAACAGCGACTTTTCGACAGGCTGCTGATGCGCCCGAAGCAGATGCAGCTCGGCCCCGTAGGCACAATCATTCATCAACACCACGATGAGGGGAAGATCTTCGCGGGCCGCGGTATCAAGCTCGCTCATGGTCATGACGAAGGCACCGTCGCCGATGATCAGCACCGTCGTCGTCTCCGGCCGCGCCTTGGCGACGCCCAGCGCTGTACCGAAGCCGAGGCCGATGGAGGCGAATTCATTGGTCATTTTGAAATGCCCCGGTCCGGGCGTCGTGAGGTAAGGAACCACGCCCAGGAAATTGCCCCCGTCATAGATCAGTTGGCGCTGGGCCGGCAAAAGCCGGTCGAGCTCAATGGCCAGGGAGCGCGGATCGACGGTGCGGGCGGTGGGGGCGGCCGAGAAATCGGTGGCGATGTCAAAATCGGCAAGACTTTGCCGCACCTCGCCGGAGTGGAAGGGCTTTTCGGCCGGCGACCGGGTCGGCACCGCCTCCAGGATCTGTTCCGCCACGACACGGGCATCGCCGACCAGAGCAACATCGGCGTTGGTCCAGCGGCCAATATTGCTGCGCACCTGATCCACTTGAACCAGCGGCGCGGCGGGCAGGGCATTACCGAAACTCATGGTCAGGAAGTTCAGGCCGGCGCCAAAAACCAGCACGCAATCGGCTTCGGCCACATAGCGCCGCCCCAATGAATGGGAGAAGGAACCCAGGATGCCCAGGTTGTTGGGGTTGCCCCGGAACATGTCCTTGCCCCGGGCCGTGGTAATCAGCAAGGCGCCGATTTTGTCAGCCAGGCTTTCCAGCGTCGGCCCCGCCTCCGCCAGATGGGCGCCCCAACCGGCAACGATCAGGGGCCGTTGGCTGGCTGCCAGCAGGCCGATGGTGGTGGCGATGCCCGGCGGCCGGGCCCCGGCGCCGAGCCTTGAGGGTGGCTGGGCGATGGGCTTTTGGTCATCCTGCACCTCGAGATCGGCAAGCTGAACGTCAGTGGGCAGGTGGAGCGTTATCAACCGGCCCCGCATGGCCATCGCCACGGCATCGGCAAGCGCCGTCCGGGCGGCCCGGGGCGTGGTGGGAAAGTAGGCCTGCAAGCCGGCGGCGGTGAAGACGCCACGGGAATCAAAGGTCTTGTAATCGGGCCCGATGCTGTTCGGCCCGCCGCCGCCCACCGGCGCCTCGCCGTAAATGAGCAGGACCTTCGAGCCCGTCCGCGAGGCACTGACGGCCCCGTGCAGCCCATTCGCCGCGGCCGGCCCGCGGCCGATGACGGCGACGCCCAGCCGGCCGGAGGCGGCGGCATAACCTTCGGCCATGGCGATGGCGCTGTTCTCGTGCCGGGCGCCCAAAAAGGGGATGCCGATGGCGTCGATCTCCGTCGCCAGCATCGCCGTGTCGTCGCTCATCAGGCCGAATACCGTATCGACACCAAGATTCTTGAGGTCGTGGGCCAGCGCCTCATAGGTAGGTATGGAGCGCCCTGTCCCAGTGCCGCTGGCGGCACTATCTTTTGCCGATTTGTTCATTTCCCCCCCGTCGCGTTCGCCTTTGCCTGGCACGATCTGCGCAACTGCCAGCGCGACCATCCGCGGGCAGGCTAGCACAATCACGTCGCTTCGGCCCCGCCCCCGGTCACGGATGATCTATGGCCGATTGCCAGACCTGAATTTCTGCCGCAATTCGTCGGCGAGATCTCGAAGATGAATTGTTTCATCCGCCAAGTCCTCAAAGGCAAAAGGATTCAGAAATTGGCGGCCCCAGAATAGATTTCCATCGGCATCGCTAAGTTCGGCGGCCTGGCAAACCTTGGCCCAATTCTCGCCGATACCAATCATCTGTTTTTCGATGATGGCGACAGCTTCTTCAATCGAGAGCTGGAACAAATGGGCGGCTTCCAAGCAGGCGGAGATTCGGCTCATGCGATTGTCACCAGATATCAACATGGCTTGAGAAGCCTCGTTGCCGGAACGCCCCTGCGGGCAAATGTCATAGGCGGGGGTTAGGGTCAGTATTTCGCCGTCCCAGAAGGCGGCGTGGTTGCGCGCATGGTCATCGGTATTACCGCTGAGGATGTTAAACGTCATCCGGCCAAAGAGTTCCCTTAAGCTTGCGGGCGCATCGCTGAATCTGTGGCGGACAATTTCCGCCAAGTCCTCATAGCTGGCGTAACGGGCCATCATCTCATCGAGTTCAAAGAGGGTCAGGGCCGAGACCATGCTTTTGCGTTGCCACCCCTGCGCTGACAGCACGCGGTCAAACCGTTCAATCAGCAGCACGTCCTTGCTAGCGGTCTTCTTAAGCGTCACCGGTGCGACGCTCAGGCCGACAATGTGGGCCAAGCGCATGGCGACAAACTCGCCTTTGACTACGCTATGGAGGTCCGAGCTGGAGGAAAACTTGGCGATAAATTTCTTCTTGTGATCCTCGACAAGCGCTTTCGGACGGGCCCCGCCAATCGAACTTCCATAGTGCAGGGCTTGATCAAGTTCAGCAGTCAGGGGAATGCCTTTCTCGACGCGTTCGGCGGCCTCGAGCAGCTCGTCCAGCGACGCGTTTGTCGGCGAACGGGGGACGTATTCACTGGGAGAGCGCTGAAAATCCAAAGCGCCAATACGGTCGGAGCCAGATTCCAGCAGGTAGGTCAACTCGTCGAGTTGGTTGTCGGTAACATTTTTCCCCTGGCGGCTCAGCTTCCTGTTGATGATGACGCGCCGTCCCCACGCATCGGGAGCACCGTCTCGGATGCAGTTGGGCAGGGAAAGGCCGGGGAGCAGGGGAATCATCCCCGCTTGCAACGGCAGTTCCGGCTCATGGATTGGCATGGCGTTGTCGCGTTCCAGATAGCTTTTACCGTAGTTGAACAGCAACACCTCGCCTTCGGCAAATAGCCGACCGGCGACCACCGGCTGCGTCTCTGCCGGCAGCCAAATCCAGACATAAGCCTCGGTGTAGCCGTTAGAAGTCATCTTCTACGACCCTTCGCGGCTTATGGGTGCTTTTGGGGAGCAGGGCCAGCTTTTCGTCTGCCAGCTTGGTGTGCCTGGTCAGCGTCGATTTTTCGGCATCGAACAGCGTGACGCCAACAATCGTTGCCACTTCGAAGACGAGGCCGATTTCACACTTGAGGTCACCGTTTTCGATCTTGCGCAGCGTGTAACGCGTGATGCCCGCCCGATCCGCCACGTCCTCTGCGGTCAGCTTGCGTTCTTTCCGGCCCAGCCTAATGAGCTTGCCGAGCAGCGCGGCGGCTTCCTTGCTGTAGCGCGAATATGCTCGCGATTTTGTCCGCCCCATAGCTTTACTCGAATGGTTACTGTAACGACCATATTTCCCAAATATGGTCGTTACAGTAATCATTCTAATGCCAAGCGTTGATAGCGTCAAACACAAATGATTACCGTGGTAACCATTTTTTTGAATATGGTTAATCAGGTGACCATCGCCCACGACGTCCGCTCAAGTTCGCGAGCAACGCAAACGCTTCAGCCCCCGGCGCAGTCGATACAAAGCGGCACCGCCGGATCGAGCTCCAAGCGCGCCGGTTCGATCTCCTCGCCGCAGCGCAGGCAGTCGCCGAATTCGTCGGCTGCCAGGCGGGCCAGCGCGGCGTCGATGCGGCGGATTTCCTGGCCGCGGCGGCGATCGGTTTCCAGCGACATGGCCTGAACCTGCAGCGCGTCCATGCGCGAGAGCCGGCCGACGCGGGACTGGTCGAGCTCGACGGGGGCCCGTGCGGCGTCCGAGGCGGCGGCTATCTCGACCAACTCCTGGCGCCTTTGCTCAAGGCGGGCTTTGGCCTTGGCGGCTTTCATCCGCTCAGCCCACCTGGCGGTCCTGGCCCTGCCAGTAGCGCTGGCGAATGTCGCGCTTCAGCACCTTGCCCACCGGGCTGCGCGGCAGGGTCTCGATGAAGTCGACGCTTTTGGGCGCCTTGACGGAGCCCAGCTTCTCTTTGCAGAGCGCGATGATCTCCTCGACCGCGACGCTGGCGCCGGGCTTGAGTTCGATCACCGCCTTGACGGCTTCCCCCCATTTTTCGTCGGGCACGCCGACCACGGCGCAATCCTGTACCGCCGCGTGGCTCCAGATCACGCGTTCGATCTCGCTGGGATAGACGTTGAAGCCGCCCGAGATGATCATGTCCTTCAAACGGTCGACGATATAAATGTAGCCGTCCTCGTCCTTCTGGCCGATGTCGCCGGTGTGGTGCCAGCCGAACTTCGAGACCTTGGCGGTTTCCTCGGCGTTGCGGTAGTAGCCCAGCATCACCATGTTGCCGCGCACCACGATCTCGCCGGGCTGGCCCGGGCCCAGGATATTGCCCTCTTCGTCCATGATCTCGGTCGGCGTCAGCAGCGTCGGGCGGCCGCAACTGGCCAGCCGGCCGGCCTGGTTGCCGGCCAGCGCCTCGGTGTGTTCGGCGGGCGAGAAATAGGTGCAGATCATCGGCGCCTCGGCCTGGCCAAAGGTCTGGGTCATGATCGGCCCGAAGATCTCGATGGCCTGCTTGAGCTTGTCCACCGACATGGGCGCCGCGGCGTAAATGAAATACTTCAGCGAGGAATAGTCGAACTCGCGTACCCGGGGATGGGCCAGCATGACGTAGACCGCCGTCGGCGGCAGGAAGAGGTGGCTGACGCGGTGGCGCTCGATGGCCTGCATCACCGCCAGGGCGTCGAATTCCTTGAGGATGACGTTGCTGGCACCCAGGCCCATAAGAGTCAGCGCCATGACGCCGGCGGCATGGGTCATGGGCGCCACCACCAGGTGCACCGGCGGCTCGGGGCTGGGCATGCAGAGGTTCATGGTGGCGATCATGGTTTCCAGATTGAGGCTCGAAAGCATGACGCCCTTGGGTGCGCCGGTGGTGCCGCCCGAGCCGATGATCATGGCCAGGCGGTGCGGATCGTCGGGCCAGTCAGCCAGTTCGCCCGGCGGCTCGACGATCCAGTCGGCCAGCGCCGGCACATCGCCGTCGACCCGGTCGATGCAGACGAAGGTGGCGAGAGCGGGGCATTGCTCGCGCATCCGGGCCACGTTTTCCGCAAACGACGAATGGTAGAACAGCACCTCGGCCTCGGTGTTGTTCAAGATGTAGCAATTGTCGTCGATGGCGTTGCGGGCGTTGACCGGCACCCAAACGGCGCCGGCCCGGGCCAGGCCGATGATGCATTCGAAGGCCCGGGCGGCGTTGGGGCTGTAGACCGCCACCTTGGTGCCGTCGCCCAGGCCCAGGGCCTGAAGCGCCTGGGCGATGCCCTGGCTGAGCTCGTGGCTCTGAGCATAAGTGCGGCTCTCCTCGTCATCGACGAGAAAGGCCCGTTCGGGGGCCAGGGCGGCGCCCCGGTCGAAGAAATCGATGATACGCATGCCGGATGCTCTCGAGGCTAGTCGGGGTCTTGCAGCAGCTCACTCAAGTGCGCCTCTGCCCGTTCGGCGCTTTCGGCGGCCTCGCGGGCAGCCCGGCCGCTATCGGTGACCGCCTCGTGGGCATAATCGGCGGCCCGGGCGGCGCGCTCGGCGGCCTGGCCGATGTCCTCGAAGCGGCTGCGCGCTTCTTCCAGGGCCCGGCGGTTAGCGGCTCTCGCGCCCTCCAGCGCCTGGCCCGCCGCAGCCACCTTGTGTTTTGGGCAAAGGCCGGGCGGCTGGCAGCTGCAAGGCGTGGCCTCCAGATCATCGGCCAACTCGTCGAGCAGCCGGCTCAGGGTAGCGATTTCATCCGTCATGGGCCGATCTTAGCCCTCATTTTTCACTTGGTCACGGCCTGCGGTGACCCCAGTCGCTGAGGCGGTCGTAGCTGCCGATCCGCCAGTCGGCGCCGATGGTGCGGCCGCCCCAGCCCAATTCGAACTGGAAGCCCGAGGGCGTGCGGCCGTAGAAAGAGGTCATGCGGTCGTTGGGGTGGCGGCCGATGCCCTGGACGATCTCGACACCCTGGTCCTGGCAGCGATCGAAGGCGCGGCCGAAGTCGTCCCAATCGGCCACTTGGAATATGATGTGGTGGGTGCGCTTGCGGCGCGCCATGCCGACCACCGAGAGCGAATGGTGGCGGGGATTGGCGTGAAAGAAGGTGACGCTGAGGGGCCCGGCCGGCGTCGTGGCCTCGATGGTGTCCGAGAGGCCGAGGCCCAGGAGATCACGGTAGAAGGCGATCGTGGGGCCATATTGCGCCGGCGCGACGTTGATCACCACGTGCCCCAGGCCCTGGTCGCCGGTGACGAAACCGCCGGGCACCAGGGGCGAGGCGAAGCTCTGGGCCGCGTTCTCCGCGCCATGGCCGATCTCCAGCGGATTGCCGGCGGGATCGCTAAGCGCCACGAAGCCGGCAACGCCGCGCCGCCGGGCTTGATCGGCGCCGCCGGCCCGCCACGCCACGCCGGCCGCGGTCAGGCGCTGCTCCAGCGCCGTCAGCGCCGCTCCGTCGCTGGCCAACCAGCCGCTATAAGCGACATCGTCGGCCGCACCCGGCTCGATGACATAGCGCCGCATCCGGGCGTCCATGCGGAAACCAAAATCATCGGCGCCCCGCGTAAGTCCCACGGTGGCAGTAAGAAAATCGCACCAAGCCTCGGGCCTGCTGGCTTCGATGCCCAGATACCCCAGTTCGACGATGCCACTTTCCATGAGAAAACCCCAAGAGCTGCCGTATTGGCCTCAAACTTAGGAGTTACGGCACCGAAAGCAAGTTGCCGGCGCCCCTCGTCAGGCTGGAACAGAGATTGATATCCTGGCTCTATATCTTTGATATTTCACAATATTTCAGGGTCGAATTCATTTTTCCGAGTTCGACCGCGATCACGGCGCCAAGTTCTGAAGCGAATACCTTAGTAAGAACAAACTGCGAACACAATTCTGCCACAATTCAAGCCTAGACAAAATCGAGGCAGCATTTGAGACCCCCGGGAGGGCTCTTGGCGATATCTGGAGCGTTTAACAATGACGGCTAACTAGTTCTTGAACCATACATTTTTGACTTGGTTTCCCATTGACTCCCATGTTTTCCCATGATACCCCATACCGTCCCATGAAGAGGCCTGAGGCGCAATCGGCAAGGGAAAGCGCGCATTTCAGGCGGTCGGGTGATGGGACCGAGGCTTGGCTTCGGAAAGGGGCTGGGGGATGGCATTGTTCTCATCCACCTTTGTTAACAAGGTCGACAAAAAGGGGCGCGTTTCCGTGCCGGCCCCCTTTCGCGCCGAGCTTGTCGGCCAGACCTTTCACGGCATCGTCGCCTACCCCTCGCTTAGCGAACCCGCCATCGACGCCAGCGGCATCGACCGCATGGCCATGCTTTCGAACCGGCTCGATGCCGAGGATCCCTTCGCCGCGGAGTACGACCCGCGGGCCGACGCCATCTTCGGCGATTCGGTGCAGCTCTCTTTCGATCCCGAAGGCCGCGTGATGCTGCCCGAGATCCTGCGCCAGCACGCCGCCATCGGCGACCAGGCGGCCTTCGTTGGCCGCGGCCCCACCTTCCAGATCTGGGAGCCCGAGGCCATGCGCCGAAGCCGGGCCGAGATCCGCCAGCGCGCCCGCGAGACCATCACCGCGGCGCGGCGCCAAACCGACGACCGGAACCAAGGGTAGAGGGGACTAGAGAACCAAGCATGCGCGACGGAGACAACATGGGGCAAGGCGGCCACGTACCGGTCATGCTGGCCGAAGTACTGGGCGCCCTGTCACCGGCGGCCGGCGAGATCATGGTCGACGGCACTTTCGGTGCCGGCGGCTACGCCCGGGGGTTGCTCGACGCCGCCGATTGCACCCTCTTCGCCATCGACCGCGACGCCCAAGCAGTGGCCCGGGGCGAGGCCCTGGCCGAGCGTTTTGGCGGCCGCCTGAAAATGCTGGAGGGCCGATTCTCGGAAATGCCCGACCTGCTGGCCGGCGCCGGCATAGCGGCCGTCGACGGCATCGCGCTTGATCTTGGCCTCTCGTCACTGCAACTCGACAGTGCCGCCCGCGGCTTCTCGTTCCGCCACGATGGCCCGCTCGACATGCGCATGGGCGGCCCAGGACCCAGCGCCGCCGAGTTGGTCAACCAGGCCGACGAGCCGACCCTAGCCGACGTCATCCGCCGCTTCGGCGAGGAACGCCACAGCCGCCGCATCGCAGGCGCCATCGTGGCGGCCCGCCAAGGCGCCGCCATCCAAGGCACCGCCGAGTTGGCCGAGATCGTCGTCGCCGCCATACCGGCCGGCAGCCGACGTGGTCCCCGGGGTCCCCGTGGCCAGCCCAAAATCCATCCCGCCACCCGCACCTTCCAGGCGCTGCGCATCTGGGTCAACGACGAGATCGCCGAGCTGCGCCGCGGCCTGGCCGCCGCCGAGATCCTGCTCAGGCCCCGGGGCCGGCTGGCCGTGGTCTCCTTCCATTCCCTCGAGGACCGCGAGGTCAAGCGCTTTTTGGCTCAGCGTAGCGGCCGTGGCGCCGGCCAGCATCGTCACGCCCCGGCCAGCGAAACGCCGGAGCCCAGCTTCGAGCTCATCCGCCGCCGTGTCGGCCGCCCCGGCGCGGCCGAGCTGGCAGCCAACCCGCGGGCCCGCTCGGCCCGCCTGCGGGCGGCCCGGCGCACCGCCGCCCCGGCCTGGCAGGCCCCGGCGGGGCAGGAGGGCCCATGAGGCGCCCGCTGACCATCGCCGCGGTGCTGCTGGCCGCCCTCATGGCCTACGGCCTCTACAACATGAAGTACGAGGTCAAGGGGCTGGAGGGCCGGCTGACAGGGCTCAACCGCCAGCTTCTGGAGCAAGACGAGGCCATCCAGGTGCTGCGCGCCGAGTGGAGCTACCTCAACCGGCCGGCCCGGCTGCAACGCCTGGCGCAGCGCCACCTGGAACTGGCGCCGGTTTCGGTACACGGCATCGAGGCCCTGGCGACGGTGCCACTGAAGGTCAGCAGCCGGCCCGTGGCAAACCTCAAGACCCTGCTGCCGGGCAGCAAGCCGGTCCGCCCGGGCACCAGCAAAAGGAAGCAAAGCCGATGACGCCAGCCCGGCCAGCCCGTCCCGAGACCAACCCGGCGCTGGAAACCGGCCGCAACCGGCTGGTCCTGGTGGCAACGCTGTTTGCCCTGGCCTTTGCCGTGATTGCCGGACGCTTGGTCGATTTGACGGTGCTGCGGGGCAGTGGCGGCGAGCCGGCGCTGGGTCGCGACCTGGCGGCCGTGGTGGCGCCGGTACGGCGCGACATCATCGACCGCCGCGGCGTGCTGCTGGCCACCAACGTGGCCACCGCCTCGCTCTATGCCCGGCCGGCCAAGGTACGCGATGCCGGTGAGGCGGCCCGGCGCCTGGCCGAGGTACTGCCCGAGCTCGATGCCCGGATCCTGGCAGCCAAGCTGGCGGCACGGCGGAGCTTTGTCTGGATCAAGCGCCACCTGACGCCGCGCCAGCAATACCAGGTCAACGCCCTGGGCCTGCCGGGTCTGGGATTCCAGCGCGAGAGCCGGCGCATCTATCCGCACGGCAATCTGTTCGCCCACACACTGGGCTATACCGGCATCGACAACCACGGCCTGGCCGGCCTGGAAAAGCATTTCGACAGCGATCTCGCGGCCGGCAGCAACACGGCCGGCCAAGCGCTCAGGCTCGGCCTCGATACCCGCGTCCAGCACGTGCTGCACGGCGAGCTCAGCCGCGCCGTCGAGGAGTTTCGCGCCCGCGGCGCCAGCGGCCTGGTGCTCGACGTCGACAGCGCCGAAGTGGTGGCCCTGGTGTCGCTGCCCGACTTCGATCCCAACCGCCTGGCCACCGCCTCGTCCGAGGCTCGCTTCAACCGAGCCACGCTGGGGGTCTACGAGATGGGCTCGACCTTCAAGACGCTGACCATGGCCATGGCGCTGGAGGCCGGCGTCGGGCTGAAGCGGAGCTTCGATGCCCGCCAGCCCATTCGGGTGGCCCGCTTCACCATCCGTGACGACCACGCCAAGGCACGCTGGCTGACGCTGCCCGAGATCTTCATCTATTCCTCCAACATCGGCGCCGCCAAGATAGCCTTGGACATCGGCGCCAAGCATCAGCGCCAGTTCCTCGGCGATCTCGGCCTGCTGCGCCGGGCCGCCATCGAACTGCCCGAGGTGGGCAAGCCGCTGATGCCCCGGCCCTGGCGCGAGATCAACACCATGACGGTGGCCTTCGGCCACGGTGTCGCCGTGAGCCCGCTGCAACTGGCCAATGCCGTGGCGGCGCTGCTCAACGGCGGCCTGATGCGCAATCCGACGTTGCTGGCCCGCGAGGGCACCGTGCCCGGCCGCCGGGTGGTCTCGCAACGCACCTCGGATGTCATGCGCTGGCTGATGCGCCTGAATGTCGAACAGGGCACCGGCAAGAAGGCCCGGGCGCCGGGCTATTTGGTCGGCGGCAAGACCGGGACGGCGGAAAAGGTAGGCACCGGAGGCTATCGCCAACGCGCCCTGCTGTCGTCGTTCGTTGGCGCCTTCCCCATGAAGCAGCCGCGCTACGTCGTGCTGGCGGTGCTGGACGAGCCCCAGGGCCGGCCAGAGACCTTCGGCTATGCCACCGGCGGCTGGACGGCGGCGCCGGTGGTGGGCCGGGTGATCGCCCGGGCCGGACCGTTGCTGGGCGTCGGCAAGACGGCCGACCAGACGCCGGCCAGCGCTTTTTATGTTTCCTTCAAACAGGCAACGGGGCGCCGTGCGACTTTCTGACCTCATAGATGACGCCCCCGGGAACGTCCACGGCGGCGATTTTTCGTTTGAAGTCAAAGGCTTGACGGCAGACAGCCGACAGGTGCGCCCGGGCTTTCTGTTTGCCGCCCTGCCCGGCAGCGAGCACGACGGCCGCGACTTCATCGCCCAGGCCCTGGATGACGGCGCCGTCGCCGTGCTGGCGCCGCCCGGCACCCAGCTTGACGAACGCCGCGCCGTTCTCATCATCGATGCCAACCCGCGGCGCCGCCTGGCCCGCCTGGCGGCGCGCTTCTTTGGCCGCCAGCCGGCGCACATCGCCGCCGTCACCGGCACCAACGGCAAAACCTCGGTGGCGCGCTTTACGGAACAGCTTTGGGCCAGCCTTGGCCACCAGGGTGCCAGCCTGGGCACGCTCGGTCTCTCTGGTGCCAGCCTCGACGAGGCCGCCGCCCTGACCACGCCCGACCCGGTGGCGCTGCACCGCAGCCTGGCCGGGCTGGCCGACCAAGGCGTCAGCCACCTGGTCATGGAGGCCTCGAGCCACGGCCTCGATCAATTCCGCCTCGATGGCGTCGACCTGGCCGCCGCCGCCTTTACCAACCTGAGCCAGGACCATCTCGACTATCACCGCGACGAGGCCAGCTATTTGGCCGCCAAGCAGCGCCTGTTCGACGAACTGTTGGCAGCCGATGGCACGGCGGTGCTGAATGCCGACGTGCCCCAATTCGAGGCGCTCCGCGCTATCTGCCGTGAGCGCGACCAGCGCCTCATGAGCTACGGCCGGCGGGGCAGCGAGCTGCGGCTGGTGGCCGAGCGCCAAGATGGCGAAGGACAAAAGCTCGACCTCGAGATCGAGGGCCGGCGCTTCGAGGTTCGCCTGCCCCTGGTCGGCGGCTTCCAGGCCGACAACGCGCTCTGCGCCCTGGGTCTGGTGCTGGCGTTGGGAGCGCCGGCCGATGCCGCCGTGGCGGCGCTGGAGCATCTGCGGGGGGTACCCGGGCGGCTCGAGAAAGTCGCCGTGCATACTTCGGGAGCGCCGGTTTACGTCGATTATGCCCACACCCCGGATGCCCTGGCCCACGCCCTCACGGCCCTGGCGCCGCAGGCCGCCAACCGCCTGGTCGTGGTATTCGGCTGCGGCGGCGACCGCGACCGCGCCAAGCGACCGCTGATGGGCAACATCGCCTGCCGCCTGGCCGACCGCATCATCGTCACCGACGACAACCCGCGCGGCGAGGAGCCGGGCGCCATCCGCCGGGCCGTCCTGGAGGGCTGCGACCGCGGCGTCGAGGTGAACGACCGCGGCGTGGCCATCCGGGCGGCGGTCGGCGGCCTCGACCGGGGAGACGTGCTGGTGATCGCCGGTAAGGGCCACGAGCAGGGTCAGCTGGTGGGCCACGAGATCAGGCCCTTCGACGACGCCCAGGAGGCGCGCCGCGCCGTTCGGGCCAGCGCCGAGGTGCAACCATGACCCCGGAAGTGCTGTGGACGACCCGCGAGGCCCGCGAGGCCACCGGCGGCCGGGCGCTGGGCGACTGGGTCGCCACCGGCGTCTCCATCGACAGCCGCAGCATCGAGGCGGGCGAACTTTTCGTGGCCCTCGAAGGCCCCCACAACAACGGCCACGACCATGTGGCCGAGGCTTTGGCCAAAGGCGCCGCGGCGGCCCTGGTGCGGCGCATTCCAGAGGGACTGAGCCGCGCCGCGCCGCTGCTGCAGGTGGCCGACACCCAAGCCGCACTTGAGGCTCTGGGCAGCCACGCCCGGGGCCGGGTCGGCGCCCGCATCGCCGCCATCACCGGCAGTGTCGGCAAGACCGGCACCAAACAGGCCCTGGACCGGGCACTCGGCCGCTCGGGCGCCTGCCACGCCAGCCTGGCCAGCTACAACAACCTCTGGGGCGTGCCGCTGAGCCTGGCCCGCATGCCGCGCCACAGTGTCTACGGCGTCTTCGAGATCGGCATGAACCACGCCGGCGAGATCGTGCCGCTGGCCCGCCAGGTGCGGCCGCAGGTGGCCATCGTCACGGCGGTGACGGCGGCGCACCTCGAGTTCTTCGCATCAATGGCCGAGATCGCCGAGGCCAAGGCGGAAGTCTTCCAGGGCCTGGAGCCCGGCGGCAGCGCCATCATCAACCGCGACTGCGAGTACTTCGAGCTGCTGGCCGGGCGCGCCCGCGAGCACGGCGCCCGGGTGCTTTCCTTCGGCCAAAACGACGACGCCGACGTGCGCCTCGAACGCCTGGCACTGCATGCCACATGCAGCTGCGCCAGCGCCGACATCGCCGGCCAGCCCATCACCTACAAGATCGGCCTGCCCGGCCGGCACTGGGCGCTGAACAGCCTGGCGGTGCTGGCGGCGGTCAAGGAGATGGGCGCGGATCTCGGCCTGGCGGCACTGGCGCTGGCCGAGCTGGAGGCGCCGGCCGGACGCGGGCGCCTGCACCGGGTGGAACTGGACGAGGGCCACTTCAGCCTGATCGACGACAGCTACAACGCCAACCCGGCTTCGGTGGAGGCTGGTCTGGCGGTACTGGGCGGGGCCCAGGTCGAGGCCGGCGGCCGCCGCCTGGCGGTGCTTGGCGACATGCGCGAGTTGGGAGACGGAGCCATCGACCTGCACGCCGGCCTGGCCGCGACGGTCGAGCAAAACGCCATCGATCTGGTGTTCACATGCGGCCCCCTGATGACCCACCTGGCGGCCTCGCTGCCGGCCAGTCGGCTGGGCAGCCACGCCGACAGCGCCGAAGAAATCCTGCCCCAGGTGCTGGCCGCCTTGCGGCCCGGCGACGTGGTGCTGGTCAAGGGCTCGCTGGCCAGCCGCATGGGGCTCGTGGCCGAAGCGCTGCTGGCACCTCGGCCCCGGAGTCGTGCAGCGCGCCAGGCAGTCAACGGATAGCGCTGGGAGGGGCGACACACATGCTTTTCCTGCTCTCCCAGTTCGCCGATCAGTTCGGGCCCTTCAATCTGTTTCGCTATCTCACCTTCCGCACCGGAGGTGCCGTGCTGACGGCGCTGTTGGTGGCCTTCATCGTCGGTCCGGTGCTGATCCGCTGGCTCAAATCAAAACAGACCAACGGCCAGCCCATCCGCGACGACGGGCCGGTCAACCACATCGTGGGCAAACAGGGCACGCCGACCATGGGTGGCTTCCTCATCCTGCTGGGGCTCTCGATCGGCACGCTGCTGTGGGCCGATCTGAGCAACGATTACGTCTGGGCGACGTTATTGGTGACCATCGGCTTCGGCATGATCGGCTTCGCCGACGACTATTTGAAGGTGACCCGCCAAGATCACCGCGGCCTGCCGGGACGCCTCAAGCTGCTGCTGGAAATCCTGGTGGCGGCAGTCGCGGCCTGGTGGATGGTCGAAATTACCGGAGGTGCCGGGGCCACCGGCCTGGCGCTGCCTTTCTTCAAGGATGTGCTCATAGACCTGGGTATCTTCTTCATACCCTTTGCCGTGCTGGTCATGGTCGGCGCCTCGAATTCGGTCAACCTGACCGACGGCCTGGACGGCCTGGCCATCATGCCGGTGATCATCGCCGCCGGCGCCTTCGCCATGATCTCCTACGTCGTCGGCAACGTCGTGTTCTCGCAATACCTGCAGCTTCACGCCGTCCCCGGGGCCGGCGAACTGGCGGTCTTTTGCGGCGCTCTGGTGGGGGCGGGACTGGGCTTTCTGTGGTTCAACGCGCCGCCCGCCATGGTCTTCATGGGCGATACCGGCAGCCTGGCCGTGGGCGGCGCGCTGGGCGCCACGGCCGTGGTTACCAAGCACGAGTTGGTGCTGGCCATCGTGGGCGGGCTTTTCGTGCTCGAGACGGTGTCGGTGATCGTGCAGGTGGTGTCGTTCAAGACCACCGGGCGTCGGGTCTTCCGGATGGCGCCGCTGCATCACCACTTCGAGGAAAAAGGCTGGCCCGAATCGACCATCGTCATCCGCTTTTGGATCATCGCCGTGGTGCTGGCGCTGATCGGCCTGGCCACCCTGAAGTTGCGTTGAGGCGGGCATGATCAGCATGGACCATCTCAAGCAACAAAAGATCGCCCTTTTCGGCCTCGGCCAGAGCGGCCTGTCGGCGGCCCGGGCGCTGCTGGCCGGCGGCGCCGAGGTGAGGGCCTGGGACGACGCCGCCGGGCGCCGCGACGAGGCCGCCGCCAGCGGCGTGCCGCTGGCCGATCCCGAAGACCTGGACTGGTCCGAAATCCGGCTGCTGGTGCTCAGTCCCGGCGTGCCGCTGAGCCATCCCCAGCCGCACCCGGTGGTGGCGCGGGCCAGGGCGGCGGGCTGCGAAGTCATCGGCGACGTCGAGCTCTTTGTGCGGCGCGGCCTGCCGGCCCGGGTTGCCGCCATCACCGGTACCAACGGCAAATCCACGACCACGGCGCTGTGTGGTTTTCTGCTCGAGGCCTGCGGCCAACGCGTCGCCGTCGGCGGCAACATCGGCACACCGGTGCTTGATCTGCCCGAGTTGGACGCCGGCGGCACCTATGTGCTCGAGATGTCGTCATACCAGATCGACCTGGCGCCCTCGCTGGCCGCCGACGTGGCGGTACTGCTGAACCTCAGCCCCGATCATCTCGAACGCCACGGCGGCTGGCCGGGCTACGTCGCCGCCAAGCAGCGCCTGTTCGAGCAGCAGCGCCCGGGCCAGACCGCCATCGTCGGCATCGACGACAGCGAAAGCGCCGGCCTTTTCGAACGCCTCAACGGGCTGGGCGACCGTACCGTGGTGCCCATCTCGGTGCAGGGCGCGGCAGCGGCACGGCACAACGGCGTCTCGGTCGAGGCCGCCCAACTTCACGAAGCCGGCAGCACGGCAAGCGCCGATCTCGGCGCCGCCCGCGCCCTCAAAGGAATTCACAATTGGCAGAACGCGGCGGCCGCCTTTGCCGCCGTGCGTGCCCTGGGTTGCCCCGGGCCGGACGCCGCCAGATCACTGCTCGAGTTTCCCGGACTTGCACATCGCATGGAAGACTTGGGAGTGATCGGCGGCGTCCGGTTTATCAACGATTCGAAGGCCACCAACGCCGAAGCCGCGGCCCGCGCCCTGGCCTGCTTCGAGCACATCCACTGGATCGCCGGCGGCCGGCCCAAGGCCGGCGGCTTTGCCGCGCTGGAGCCCTACATCGAGCGCCTGGAGGGGGCCTATCTGATCGGCGAGGCGGCCGAGGAGTTGGCCAACTGGCTCGACGGCCGGGTCCCCGCCCGGCGCTGCGCCGACCTGGCCAGCGCCGTCGATTCCGCCCGTTCTGTGGCCCGTTCTGTGGCCCGCTCGGCGGCCTCCGGCGCCACCGTGCTGCTGTCGCCGGCCTGCGCCTCTTTCGACCAATTCGCCAACTTCGAGGCCCGCGGCGAGGCTTTTCGCGAGCTGGTGACGGCGGCGGAGGCGGCGCCATGACCGTGCCGGCCGTCAGCGACAATTCCCTGGTCAGCCGCTGGTGGTGGACGGTGGACCGCTGGACGCTGTTGGCCGTCGGCCTGCTGGCTGCGCTGGGCGCCGTCCTGGTGATGGCAGCCAGCCCGGCGGTGGCTGACCGCATCGGCCTGGCCTCCTTTCATTTCGTGCAGCGCCAGCTGATCTACCTGGGACCCGCCCTGGCCCTGATCGTCGGCGTCTCGCTGCTCTCGCCCCTGGCCGTGCGCCGGTTGGCCACGCTGTGCCTGCTGGCGGCGGTGCTGCTGATGCTGACGGCGCTTGTTTTCGGGGTCGAGATCAACGGCGCCCGGCGCTGGATCAGCTTCGGTCCCTTCGTCATCCAACCCTCCGAATTCGTCAAGCCCTGCCTGGCCGTGATCACCGCCTGGATGTTCTCCGAGCAGGTCCGCAGCCCCGGCTTTCCCGGCCAGTTGATCTCGGCCCTGCTGCTGGTCATCGTGCTGGCGCTGCTGATGGCGCAGCCCGATTTCGGCATGGCCGTGGTGGTCGCCGCGGTCTGGTTCGCTCAGTTCTTCATGGCCGGCGTGGCCATGGCCTGGATCGGTGGCCTGGCCTTCCTCAGTCTGGCCGGCGCCGCCACGGCCTATGCCTTGCTGCCCCACGTGGCCAGCCGCATCGATCGCTTTCTCGACCCCGCGGCCGGCGACAGCTTCCAGGTCGACACCTCGCTGGAGGCCTTTCGTTCGGGCGGCCTTTTCGGCCGGGGACCCGGAGAAGGCACGGTCAAATCGGTGCTGCCCGACGCCCACACCGATTTCATCTTCGCCGTCGCCGGCGAGGAGTTCGGCCTGATCGTCTGTCTTTTCATCGTGCTGCTGTTCGCCTTCATCGTGCTGCGCGGCTTCAGCCGCATGCTCGGCGAGCCGAGCTATTTCGTGCTTCTGGCGACGTCCGGCCTGCTGGTCCAGTTCGGCATGCAGGCAGTCATCAACATGGGCGTCAATCTGCGCCTGATGCCGGCCAAGGGCATGACGCTTCCCTTCATCTCCTACGGCGGCTCATCGCTGATCGCCCTGGCGCTCACCATGGGCATGGTGCTGGCCTTTACGCGCCGCCGCGACGGCCGGAGGCCGGTCTGATGGCCGGCCGCGTCATCCTGGCGGCCGGCGGCACCGGCGGTCACCTCTTTCCGGCCGAGGCTCTGGCCGAGGAGTTGCTGGCGCGGGGCCACCAGCCGGTGCTGCTGACCGACAGCCGCGGCGCCGATCTGGGCACCGTCCTGGGCAACATCGAACGCCACACCGTGCGCGCCGGCACCGTCACCGGCCGCTCCATCGGCGGCCGCATCCGGGGCATGGCGGAGATCGCCGCCGGCACCCTGCAGGCCGGCCGGCTGCTGGGCCGCCTCACGCCATTGGCCGTGGTCGGCTTCGGCGGCTATCCCTCGCTGCCCACCATGCTGGCGGCGACGCGGGCCGGTCTGGCCACGGTGATCCACGAACAGAACGCCGTGCTGGGCCGGGTCAACCGGTTGTTGGCCGGCCGCGTCACGGCCATCGCGCTGTCGTTCACTGAAACCGCCCGGCTGCGCCCAGGCGACGCCGCCAAGGTCTCGCTGATCGGCAATCCAGTGCGCCAGGCGGTTCAGGCGGTGCGCCACATCGCCTACCTGGCACCGCCACCCGAAGCCGCCATCAACCTCTTGGTGCTGGGCGGCAGCCAGGGCGCCCAGGTCCTGGCCGACGTGGTGCCGGCGGCGCTGGGCCTGCTGCCCGAGGCGCTGCGCCGCCGCATCCGCTTGACCCAGCAGTGCCGCCCCGAGGACCTGGAACGGGTGCGCGAGGCCTGCGCGCAGATGGCCATCGCCGCCGACCTGGCGAGCTTTTTCGCCGACCTGCCGGCGCGGCTGGCGGCCACCCACCTGGCCATCACTCGGGCCGGCGCCTCGACGGTCAGCGAATTGGCGGTAGCCGGTCGGCCGGCGCTCCTGGTGCCGCTGCCCTCGGCCACCGACGACCACCAGACGGCCAATGCCCGGTTGCTGGAAGCGGCCGGCGGCGGCTGGCTGGTGCCGCAGCCGCGCTTCCAGCCCCAGCCCTTGTGCGAAACCATCGCGGCCCTGACCGGCGACCCCCACTTCCTGGCCAGCACGGCCGAAAAGGCGCGCCAGATGGGACGGCCCGAGGCGGCCCACGACCTGGCCTCGCTGGTCGAGAGCCTGGCCAACGAGAGCCAGAGCCGGCATAACGCCGGCGCGCCAAGCAGCCAAGGCGCGGCGCCGCGGGCGGCAGTCGAACCCGAGGTCGAGCGGCGCGAGGTGGCGGCATGAGATCGCTGCCCCTCGACATCGGCGTGATTCATTTCGTCGGCATCGGCGGCATCGGCATGAGCGGCATCGCCGAGGTCATGCACAATCTGGGCTACCAGGTGCAGGGCAGCGACGCCGCCCAGGGCGCCAATGTCCAGCGCCTGCAGGCCCTGGGCATAAAGATCGATCAGGGCCACACCGCCGAGCACCTGGGCCAGGCCGAGGTGGTGGTGGTGTCGTCCGCCGTCAAGGCCGACAACGCCGAGGTCGTGGCGGCTCGAGAACGCTTCCTGCCGGTGGTGCCCCGGGCCGAGATGCTGGCCGAGCTGATGCGCCTGAAGTGGTGCGTGGCGGTCGGCGGCACCCACGGTAAGACCACTACCACGTCGCTGGTGGCGGCGTTGCTGGAGGCGGCGAGCTTCGATCCCACGGTGATCAACGGCGGCATCATCAACGCCTACGGCACCAATGCGCGCCTCGGTGCCGGCGACTGGATGGTGGTCGAGGCCGACGAATCCGATGGCACCTTCGTGCGCCTGCCGGCGACCATCGCCGTGGTCACCAACATCGATCCCGAACACCTGGATTTCTACGGCGACTTCGAAAACCTGCGCCTCGCTTTTCGGGCCTTCATCGAAAACGTGCCCTTCTACGGCGCTGCCATCCTTTGTATCGATCATCCCGAGGTGCAGGCCATGGTGGCGCGCATTTCGGGCCGGCGCATCGTCACCTACGGCTCCAGCCCGCAAGCCGACGTGCGCCTTTTGCAGATGCGTCAGGCCGCCGGCGGCAGCCATTTCGACGTCATGTTGAACGACCGCCAAAGCGGCGGCAGCGAACGCCTCGACAACCTGCGCCTGCCCATGCCCGGCGCCCACAACGTCATGAACGCCCTGGCGACGCTGGCGGTGGCCCGCGAAATGGGTATCGGCGTCGACGTCGTGCGCCGGGCGCTGGAAAGCTTCAGCGGCGTCAAACGGCGCTTCAGCCGCACCGGCGAGGGCGCCGGCATCACCGTGATCGACGACTATGCCCACCACCCGGTGGAGATCGCGGCCGTGCTCAGAGCGGCCCGCGAGGCCTATGCCGGACGCCTGGTGGCCATCGTCCAGCCCCACCGCTACAGCCGGCTACGCGACCTCTTCGAAGAATTCTGCACCTGCTTCAACGATGCCGACACGGTGATCGTGGCTGCCGTCTACGCCGCCGGCGAGGAACCTATTGCCGGCTTTGACCGCGACAGCCTGGTGGCCGGCCTGAGACGGCACGGCCATCGCCACGTGGTCGCCCTGGAGGGGCCGGGCGAGCTGGCCTCGGCGGTGGCGGCGGCGGCCGGCAGCGGCGACCTGGCGGTCTGCCTGGGGGCCGGAAACATCACCACCTGGGCCCACGAGCTGCCCCAGCAACTAGCAGCCGCCAAACCCAAATCAAAGGAGGCCCGGGGATGATGATGGCCGCCGAAGCCCAGCCTCCCAGCCTGATCGAGCAACTGCCACCGGTGCGCGGCCGACTGAGCGAGAACGTCGCGCTCTCCGGCATCACCTGGTTCCGGGTGGGCGGTCCGGCCGAGGTCATGTTCCGCCCCGCCGACTGCGACGACCTGGCGGATTTCCTGCGCCAGCGCCCGCCCGAGGTGCCGCTGACGGTGATCGGCGTGGGCTCGAACCTGTTGGTGCGCGACGGCGGTGTGCCGGGCCTGGTCCTTCGCCTGGGCCGTGGCTTCGCCCGCATCACCTGCCGCCAACAACGGATCCGCGTGGGCGCCGCGGCGCTGGACGCCAACGTCGCGCTAACGGCCAAGCTGGCCGGCCTTTCCGGGCTCGAATTCCTCAGCGGCATTCCCGGCACCATCGGCGGCGCGCTGCGCATGAACGCCGGCGCCTATGGCCGTGAAATCAAGGACGTGCTGGTCGAGGCCGAGGCCATCGACCCGCAGGGCCAGGCACATCTGCTGAGCCCGGCCGACCTCGACTTCGGCTACCGCCGATCGGGCCTGCCCGAGGACTGGATCGTTACCGCCGCCGTGCTGGCCGGCGAGCCGGCCGAGCCGGAAACCGTGGCTCACCGCATGGCCGCCATTCGCCAAGCCCGCGAGGCCAGCCAGCCGGTGCGCAGCCGCACCGGCGGCTCGACCTTCCGCAACCCCCAAGGCGCCCAGGGCCCCAAGGCCTGGGAGCTCATCGATCAGGCCGGCTGCCGGGGCTTGAGGCGCGGCGGCGCCATGGTTTCGGAACAGCACTGCAACTTCCTCATCAACACCGGCCGTGCCACCGCCGCCGATCTCGAATCCCTGGGCGAGGAGGTGCGCCGGCGCGTCGCCGCCGAGACCGGCATCGAGCTGCACTGGGAGATCCGCCGCATCGGCCGCCACCGGGAGCTGCCGACTTGAGCCGCCACGTCGCCATACTGATGGGCGGCTGGTCCGCCGAACGCGAGGTCTCGCTGGTCTCGGGCGCCGCCGTGGCCGAGGCGCTGGTCGAGCTCGGCCACCGCGTCAGCCCGATCGACGTCGACCGCAACGCCGGACGCGAGATCACGGAGCTGGGGCCCGACGTGGTCTTCAATGCGCTGCATGGCCGCTACGGCGAGGACGGCTGCTTCCAGGGACTGCTGGAGGTGCTGGGCATTCCCTACACCCACTCCGGCGTGCTGGCCTCGGCCCTGGCCATGGACAAGCCCATGGCCAAGACGCTGTTCGCCCGCGAGGGGCTGCGCTGCGCCGAGGGCCGGGTGGTGCACCGCGACGAGGTGCTGGCCGACGAGGTCATGGAGGCGCCCTACGTCATCAAGCCCCTCAACGAGGGCTCCAGCGTCGGCGTCAAGATCGTGCTGGAGGGCGACAATTGCGAGCCCCAGGCGGACGAGCCCTGGAACTTCGGCGATCAGGTACTTGTGGAACGCTACATCCCGGGCCGCGAGATCCACGTGGCGGTGATGGGCGATGCCGCCGTGGGGGCCGTCGAAATCCGCCCCAAGGGCCGCTTCTACGACTACCAGGCCAAATACACCGAGGGCTTCGCCGAGCACCTGATGCCGGCCCCCATGGCGCCCGAGCGCTACCGCGAAAGCCTCGACATCGCGCTGCGGGCCCACGTCGCGCTGGGCTGTCGCGGGGTCAGCCGGGCCGATCTGCGCTTCGACGAGGAAAGCGCCGAGGAGGGCGGTTTTTATCTGCTCGAAATCAACACCCAACCGGGCCTGACGCCACTCTCGCTGGTGCCCGAAATAGCCGCCCATTCCGGCATCGGCTTCGTCGAGCTGGTGGAATGGATGCTGGAGGACGCCGGATGCCAGCGTTGATGCGCCATAGCATGCCCCGCGACTTGGGGCGCTTGAAAAGCAAGTCCCGGCCCGCCAACCGCAATCGGGGAGGCCGACAGGGCCGCCGCCAGGGCCTCAACCGCCGCCTGCTGGGCAGCGCTCTGGCGCTCAGCGCCGCCGCGCTGCTGGCCCTGGCGGGTTACTGGCTGGTGCGCCACGACTATCCCGGCCGCGCCGTGGCCTGGAACGAAGAGCAATTCGACAAGGCCATAGAGGGCGCCGGCCTGAGCATCGTCGACGTCGTCGTCCAGGGTCGCCACGAGACCAGCCGGCGCGACCTGGCTCGCGCCCTGGCCGCCCCCAAGGGCGGCTCGATCATCGCCTTCGACAACAAAGCCGCCCAGCGCCGCATCGAGGCCCTGGGCTGGGTAGCCCGGGCCGCGGTGGCACGGCGGCTGCCCCACACCATCGCCGTAACCCTCGTCGAGCGCCGGCCCTTCGCCATCTGGCGGCGCGGCCGGCGGCATTCGCTGATCGACCGCGAGGGCGTCGTCATCGGCGACCGCATCGCCAAGCGCTACGCCGACCTGCTGGTATTGGAGGGGCGCCAGGCGCCGGCCCAGGCGGGCGCGTTGGTCGACTTGCTGGCGCGTCAGCCGGCGCTCTATGCCCGCGTTGTCGCGGCCCGCCGCCAGGGCGGCCGGCGCTGGGACGTGCGCTTGCAGAACGGCGTCTGGGTGCGACTGCCCGAGGACGACGGCGCCCAGGCCTGGGCTCGCCTGGCGGTACTGGAGCACGAGCACCGCATTCTTTCGCGGCAGTTACAGGTCATCGACCTGCGCCTGCCGGACCGTCTGATCGTGCGCCTGACGCCCGGGGCGGCAGCGCGGCGACGCCATCCCGGCAAGAGCACCTGAAGGAGGATGGGCAGCGTGAACGGCATCAACAAACGCGGCACCGCACGTAGCGGAACAATGGCCGCCCTCGACATCGGCAGCCGCAAGGTCTGCTGCTTTATCGCCCACATCGACGCCGCCGGCAGCAGCCGTGTGGTCGGCATCGGCCACCAGATCTCGGAGGGCCTGCGGGGCGGCGCCGTGGTCGATCTGGAAGCCACGGTGGCAGCGATCACCGCCGCCGTGGCGGCGGCCGAGCGCATGGCCGAGGTCAATGTCAAGCGGGTGCTGGTGAGTTTCTCCTGTGGCGACCCGGCTTCGCACACGGTCGGCGTCGAGGTGCCCGTCTCGGGCCACGAGATCAGCGACGCCGACCTGCGCCGGGTGCTGGCCCAGGGTCGGCCGCGAGCCGAAAACGGCGAACGCGAGGTGGCCCATGCCGTGCCCGTGGGCTTTCGCGTCGACGGCGCCAGCGGTGTGCGCGATCCGCGCGGCATGTTCGGCTCTCGTCTGGGTGTCGACATTCACGTCGTGACCGCCGGCGTCGGCGCCATGCGCAACCTCAGAATCTGTCTCGAACGGGCCCATCTCGACGTCGAGGAAACGCTGATTTCGAGCTACGCCTCGGGACTTTCCGTGCTCGACGAGGACGAGTTGAACCTGGGCGTCACGGTCATCGACATGGGTGGCGGCACCACCTCGATCGCCGTGTTCTACGAGGGCGATCTGCATTTCGCCGACGTGGTCACGCTGGGTGGCCAGCACGTCACCAACGATATCGCTCGCGGCCTGGCCACTCCGGTGGCCCATGCCGAGCGCATGAAGACACTGTATGGCACGGCCACCGCCAGCCCCGCCGACGAGAGCGCCATGATCGACGTTCCCAGGGTCGGCGAAACCGAACAGGCCGAGCCCAACCACGTGCCGCGTTCGGTGCTGAGCTCCATCATCCAGCCCCGCGCCGAGGAGATCCTCGAGTTCGTGCGCGAGCGCCTCGAGCTCTCGGGCTACGCCCGCACGGCCGGCCGCCGGGTGGTGCTGACCGGCGGCGCCAGCCAGCTCACCGGCATGCGCGAATTGGCCGCCCGGGTGCTCGACAAACAGGTCCGCATGGGCCGGCCGGTGCATATCCAGGGACTGGCCGAAGCCACTGGCGGTCCCGCTTTCGCCACCTGCGCCGGTCTTTTGTGCCACGCCGCCCAGGGCCGCAGCGCGCTCCTCGAGGCCGCCGAGACGGCGCCCCGGCAGGGTCTGGCGCGCGTCGGCCATTGGCTGCGCGAGAATTTTTGAGGAGCCCGGAATGGGCCACGGGGGAGGAAAGTGAAGTGAACAAGAAAAGGGCCGCAAAACCGACGGGCCACGACTGCAATCCCGGGGAATGGGGAATTCCCCGTCATAACTGGAGGTAGCTATGCCGATCAATCTAACTATGCCGGAACCCACCGAGCTAAAACCGAGGATCACCGTCATCGGTGTCGGCGGCGCCGGGGGCAACGCCGTCAACAACATGATCAACGCCCAACTCGAGGGCGTCGAATTCATCGTCGCCAACACCGACGCCCAAGCGTTGGCCCAGACCTTGACCGAGCGCCGTATCCAGCTCGGCACCAACGTCACCTACGGCTTGGGCGCCGGCGCCAATCCCGAGGTCGGCCGCGATGCCGCCCTTGAGGCGCTGGACCAGATCATGGACCATCTGGAAGGCAGCCACATGGCCTTCATCACCGCCGGCATGGGCGGCGGCACTGGCACCGGGGCGGCGGCCGTGATGGCCCAGGCGGCCCGCGAGGCCGGCATCCTGGCCGTCGGCGTGGTGACCAAGCCCTTTCATTTCGAAGGCGCCCGGCGCATGGCCATGGCCGAGGCCGGTATCGAGGAGCTCAAGCGCTACGTCGATACCCTGATCGTCATTCCCAACCAGAACCTGTTCCGTGTGGCCAACGAGAAGACGACCTACGCCGAGGCCTTCAAGATGGCCGACGACGTGCTTTATTCCGGCGTCCGCGGGGTCACCGACCTGATGATCATGCCTGGCCTGATCAACCTCGATTTCGCCGATGTGCGTGCGGTGATGGGCGAGATGGGCAAGGCCATGATGGGCACCGGCGAGGCGGAAGGCGAGAAACGGGCGCTGGAGGCCTCCGAGGCGGCGATTTCCAACCCGCTCTTGGACGATGTTTCCATGCAGGGCGCGACCGGGGTCTTGATCAACATCACCGGCGGCATGGACATGACGCTGTTTGAAGTCGACGAAGCCGCCAACCGGGTGCGCGACGAGGTGCATGCCGAGGCCAACATCATCTTCGGCTCGACCTTCGACCAGAACCTCGAAGGCCGCATGCGGGTGAGCATCGTCGCCACCGGCATCGATTCCGAGACTGGCCAGCAGCCCTTGCCCGTTCCCGGCCTGCGCCTGCAGGTGGTCGGCGGGGCCCAGACCGAGAGCGCCACGGAGGCAGGCTCGGAAGCGGAAACCGACGACGTCGAAGCCGATGCCGGTCCGGCCCAGGTCCGGCAACTGGCCGAAGCCCGCACGCCGGCCGTGGCGCTACGCTCGAAGGCGCCGATCGGTCCGGTTCCGGCCCCGGCCCCGGCCCCGGCAGCGGCAGTCGAAATCACGCCGGCAACAGCCGAGGCAGCGAGCGAAACCGTGACTTCGGCCGCGGTCGAGAGTCAGCCCGGCCAGCCCGCGGTAGCGGCCAAGGAGACGTTCATCCCACCGCCGCCGGTCGAGCCCCTGCTCAAGAGCCAACCTCTGCGGGCCCCCGAGCCCTTCGCCACGGCGGCACTCGACAACGCTGCCAAGCCGCAGAAGAAGCATCTTCGCGGGCCCAGCCTGCTGGAGCGCATGACCGGCACCGGGCGGGCGCGCCAGGCGACGGAGGAGGACAAAAAGCCCGAACCCGCCGTAGCGCCGGCGGCCAAGGCAGTCGGCCGGGTGCCCGAAGAGCGGCCCCAGCCGGCTCCGGCCCCAACGCCGGCCAAAACGGTCGAGGCCACAGCGCAAGTGGCGGAGTCCCCGGCAGCCAGCACCTTGAGCCCGCTACCCAATGACGACGACCTGCTTGACATCCCGGCCTTCCTGCGTCGTCAGGCCAACTGAGGCGGCTTCGGCATCAGCCCCCGGGAGACGGTGGCGGAATTCCCCCCGAACGGATTTCGTTCGGCCGCCTGCCGTCGCCCCGCGGGTGCCCCTGGAGGTTCAGAGAAGTCTAGCGAAATCCCTGGCGGAATATCCGGCGGATAGCCCGTAACAAACTGCAATAACAAGTGATTTGAGACCTTCGGGGGATGTTGTTAGAATCGCCGAAGTGCTTGTTCCACTGGTCATTTTCCGCGATCTGGAGGATGGCTGGAAAGCCGCGGGGGCGGCTACTCTGGAGGGTTGGTTCCATCGCATTCGATCTTCAAGCGTCGCCCGGCGTGCGTCAACAAACACTGAGAAATCCCATCAGTTGCACCGGCATCGGACTCCATAGCGGCGTTCGCGTGGCCATGACGCTACGACCGGCCGAGGCCGGCAGCGGCATCGTCTTCCGCCGCCTCGACCGCCCGGCCCCGGTGGCCGATGTGGCGGCGCGCTGGGACGGCGTCTCGGACACCACGCTCGGCACCACCATCGGCAACGACGAGGGCACCAGCGTAGCCACGGTAGAACACCTGATGGCGGCTTTATACGGCTGTGGCGTCGACAACGCCATCGTCGAGCTTGACGGCGGCGAAGTTCCCATCATGGACGGCTCCGCCGCACCTTTCGTTTTCCTCATCGAGTGCGCCGGCCTGATCGAGCAGATCCCCGAGCGCAGCAGCATTTGCGTGCTCAAGACGGTGGAGGTCGAGGACGACGATCGCTACGCATGCCTCAGCCCCTACGACGGCTTCATGCTTGAGGTCGAGATCGATTTCGACAACCCCTTGATCGCGCACCAGAGCTGGCAATTCGATGCCGCCCTGGGCACCTTCAAGGACCAGTTGTGCCGCGCCCGCACCTTTGGCTTCCTTGACGACGTCGAGGCGCTGAGGGCCCGCGGCCTGGCCCGCGGCGGCTCGCTGGAAAACGCCATCGTGGTCGGCAGCGAAGGCGTCATTAATCAGGATGGACTGCGCTACGGCAATGAATTCGTGCGCCACAAGGCCCTCGATGCGGTCGGCGACCTTTATCTCGCCGGCGCCCCGCTCTTGGGCCGCTATCACAGTCAGCGCGGCGGCCACAGCCTCAACAACCGGCTGCTGGCGGCTTTGTTCGCCGATGCCGAGGCCTGGTGCCGGGTGACGGCGGGTGGTGCCCTGGCGGCCGCCCCCGCCCTGGCCCCGGACGAAGCTCCCGCCTGGCAGCCGGCCACCGCCGCCGCTATCGCCTGAAGGTATCTTTTGAGCTTGCCGGGCCGGCAACGGCACTTGCAATAATTTCGCCCGTGATATACTCCGCCGCGCTTGGCCCGAGCTTGGCCCGAGCTTGGCGGACGGATGAGGGTATGACGGTTTTGCAGCGATCGATGGCGTTTTGGCGCGGCCGACACAAGGCGGCATGGGCGGCACGGGCGGCACTCTTGCTGACGCTGGGTCTGGTGGTGGCCTGCTCGTCGGACGACGAACGCGAATACGTCGAGCGTCCGGTCGAGGATATCTACAACGAAGCCCACGCCACCATGCTGGCCAACGACTATTTCGAAGCGGCCGAGCTGTTTGACGAGGTCGAGCGCCAGCACCCCTACTCCACCTGGGCCACCAAGGCCCAGCTCATGGCGGCCTATTCCTATTACAAGATCAACGAGTACGACCAGGCCATCCTGGCCGCCGACCGCTTCCTGCAGCTCCACCCCGGCAACGAAAGCGCGCCCTACGCCTTTTATCTGATTGCGGTCAGCTACTACGAGCAGATCGCCGACGTCGGCCGCGACCAGAATGTCACGAAAATGGCCCTGGGATCCTTGCAGGAGTTGGTGCGGCGCTACCCGGCCAGCGAATACGCCCGCGACGCCCGCCTCAAGATCGACCTGGCCCGCGACCACCTGGCCGGCAAGGAGATGGAAATCGGCCGGTTCTATTTGCGCCGCGGCACGCCGATCGCCGCCATCAACCGCTTCCGCGTGGTCATCGAGGACTTCCAAACCACGAGCCACGCGGCCGAGGCGCTGCATCGGCTGACCGAGGCCTACCTGCAACTCGGGGTGACGAAGGAGGCACAGACGGCGGCCGCCGTGCTGGGCCACAATTTCCCCGGCAGCCCCTGGTACCAGGACAGCTACCTGCTGCTGACCGGCGTCGACCTGAGGCCACAGGGCGATCCCGAATCGTGGATCACCAAGACCTGGAAAAAGGTATTCTGAGGGGCAGGGTCAGGCGTTCTTTTGCAGGGCAAGGCGTCGATTGCGGGGGACAAATCGTGCCGCAACGAGATTGGCATCCGCCTCAAAGCTGTCGCAGGCTAATTTTACGGCAGTGGGGACAAGGTTACGGCGGTGATAGTTCTTGACGGTCGCCAACGATACGCCAAGCAAGTCCGCGGCTTCACTGTTCGAGAGGCCAAGTATCTTCTGCCAGGCCTTGAATTGGCTTCCCGTCATGTCCTCTTGAGCGCGCCCCAGCCGAAGAAGGGCGCCGGCCGAATAGTCAAGGCCGTTGTCCCACTCGATGCCGATGCCGTTATGGACCAAGTGGAAGAATTCAAATAGTTCGGGCTGATCAAGAAAGATCCGAAAATGCCTCGATCGGGCGCAGAGGCCCGCGAGGTTTGCGTACACCTCTTGACCGTCAGCGAATTCAGCATGGAATGATAGCGGGCCGCCCAGTTCCAGTTTCGTGATGCGTTCCACTTCACTCATGGAATTCTTCCCACTTGGCGAAAAGGAAATCCTGGTTGTCGAAGATCCAGGCGCGGGCCCGGCGTTCGGCCCTAGGCGACACCGAGCCGGCAAACACGGTGCCGTCACTGATGGCCAACTTTGCGGCGTTCCCGCCAGCAATGACGTGAACGTGCGGCGGGTTGTGGTCGTTGAAGTACATACGGACCTGAATCCCGTCAATTTCGATCAGCGTGGGCATCAATGAATAAAATATAGGCTAATATTTAGCCTAGTCAAGGGAGGACAAAAACAATACCAAGGCCGCTGTCGGCTGCCTCACAAATCCGCGAAGAAATCGTTGCCCTTGTCGTCGACGATGATGAAGGCGGGGAAATTCTCCACTTCGATGCGCCAGATCGCTTCCATGCCCAGTTCGGCATATTCCAGCACTTCGACTTTGCGGATGCAGTCCTGGGCCAAACGCGCCGCCGGACCGCCGATGGAGCCGAGATAGAAGCCGCCGTGTTTGGCACAGGCCTGGCGCACCTGGGCGCTGCGGTTGCCCTTGGCCAGGCTGATCAGGCTGGCGCCATGCTGCATGAAAAGGTCGACGTAGGCGTCCATGCGCCCGGCCGTGGTGGGGCCGAAGGAGCCTGAGGGCAGTCCCTCGGGCTGCTTGGCCGGGCCGGCGTAATAGATGATGTGGTCCTTGACGTAGTCGGGCAAGCCATCACCGGCGTCTAGCCGCTCCTTGAGCCGGGCGTGGGCGATGTCGCGGGCCACGATCAACGGGCCGCTGAGCGCCAGGCGGGTCTTGATGGGATGGCGGCCGAGCGTAGCCAGGATATCGGCCATGGGTGCGGCCAGGTCGATGGTCACGACGTCTTTTTCGAGACTGCTCTCATCGACTTCCGGCAGGTATTGCGCCGGATTGACCTCGAGCTGCTCGAGGAAGACACCGCCGGCGTCGATACGGCCCAGGATCTGGCGATCGGCCGAGCATGATACGCCGATGCCGACCGGGCACGAGGCACCGTGGCGGGGTAGCCGGATGACGCGCACGTCGTGGCAGAAGTACTTGCCGCCGAACTGGGCGCCGATGCCGTTTTGGCGGCTGAGCCCGAGCACCGCCGCCTCGAGATCAAGATCACGGAAGGCGCGGCCACTGGCGTCGCCGCTGGTGGGCAGGGTATCGAGATAGTGGCAACTGGCCAGCTTGACCGTCTTCAGGTTCAACTCGGCCGAGGTGCCGCCGATGACGATGGCCAGGTGATAGGGCGGGCAGGCGGCGGTGCCCAGCGTGCGCATTTTCTGGTCGAGAAAAGCGAGCAGCGTTTGAGGGTTCAAAAGCGCCTTGGTCTCTTGGAAAAGAAAGGTCTTGTTGGCCGAGCCGCCGCCCTTGGCGATGAAAAGGAACTTGTAGGCGGCACCGGCTTCGGCCTGGATGTCGATCTGGGCCGGCAGGTTGGAGCCGGTGTTGACCTCTTCGTACATGTCCAAGGGCGCCATCTGCGAATAGCGCAGGTTGCTGGTGGCAAAGGTTTCGGCGATGCCGCGGCTGAGCGCCGCCTCGTCGTGACCCGCCGTCCAGACGTACTGGCCCTTCTTGGCAACCACGATGGCGGTGCCGGTATCTTGGCAACTGGGCAGCACCATGCCGGCCGAGATGTTGGCGTTCTTCAAAAGCTCGAGCGCCACGTAGCGGTCGTTCTCCGAGGCCTCGGGGTCAATCAGGATAGCCCGCAACTGGGCCAAGTGGCTGGGCCGAAAGAGGTGGGCCACGTCGCGCATGGCCTCGGCCGCCAGCAGGCTCAGCGCTGCCTCGTCGACTTTGAGCACGGTCTCCCCGCCGAGCTCCTGGATCTCGACGAAATCGCCCTCCAAGCGGCGCCAGGGTGTCTCTTGGGCAGCAAGCTGAAAGAGGGGCTGATAGTCGCTGTCAGGCAACGATCTATTTCTTGCGAAAGCTGTCCAGCACCACAACCTCGGCCGTGCCGTCGTCGGGGCCATCGTCCTGGACCTCGCTGACGGCTGCCGTTGTCGGGGCATTGTCGCCCACCGGCAGCTGCCTCTCGTCGGTGCGGAACTGCAGCCCGAATTCGACGCTGGGATCGGCGAAACCGGTGAGCGCCGAGAAGGGTACGACCAGGCGTTCGCTCTTGCCGCTGAAGCTCAGCGTCACGGCGAACTGCTCGTTGGTCACCTCGAGATCCCAGAACTGGTGCTGAATGACGATGGTGATCTCGTCGGGATAACGTTCGCGCAAATAGCTCGGTATTTCGACCCCGGGATCGCCGGTCAGGTAGGAGACGTAGAAGTGATGCTCGCCCGGCAGACCGCCCACGGCCACGTACTCCAGCGCCTCGCGCACCACGCCCTTGAGCGCGCGCTCGACGATATCCTTGTATTGCATCAGGTCTTCGACCATCGCGGAGACAATACTAATGCCCCGGCAGACCAAGTCGACCATGAAATTTTTTGATTGATGTCGCCGAGCCGCCCGCCGAACCCCGAAGAGCACCCCCGCCGGGCCAGCCTCGACGGCTGCCGCGGCCAAGCGCGCGGATGCGCGCGCCCGGTGAGGGCCTAAATAAAGTGGAGGGCTTCTGTTGCCAGGTGCCCCCCGAACCCCGCAGTTAACTGCTAAGCAGCAACTGCAAATGCCTCGTTGTCGTTGGCATTTGTGAATGTGACCCGATAACGGTGGTATCATGCCGGGCGAAAAGTACACCTTTAATACGCACGTCGATCCTGTGTCGCCCCCAGCAAAACCGCACCGCCAATCGAGCCTCCCGGCGCGCCGCCGGGTCATGCGGTTATGGTGGAGGCGCCGGGTACTGCCCCCGGGTCCGTAACGCCTATTTCGCGCACCGTTTATCGCCATAGTCGGTTGCCCGACACAATGTATATAGGCTTTTTTGCCGCTTTTTGGAAGTGCCGCGAGAGCATCTGTTGGCGCCGCGCGGCGGCCGGCGTTATGGTGCTGATCGTCTGCCAAGGAGATCAGCGATGCACGTGACGCCCGAGCAAGAGGCCGAGATCGAGGCCCAACGGCAAGAAACCTTCAGCACCCGCCGCAACACCTCGCCCGGGCTCGAGGAAATCCTCTACCAGGTCATTCCGGTCCTCGACCACGGTTTCATCCGGGTGGTCGACTACATGGGCGACGACAGCGCCGTGGTGCAGGCGGCGCGGGTCTCCTACGGTCGCGGCACCAAGGCCGTACGCGGCGATGCCGGCCTTATCAACTACCTCCTGCGCCACCGCCACACCACGCCCTTCGAGATGGCCGAGATCAAGTACCACGTCAAGCTGCCGATCTTCGTGGCGCGCCAGTGGATCCGCCACCGCACCGCCAACGTCAACGAATACTCGGCCCGCTATTCCATCCTCGACAACGAATTCTACATCCCCGCCCCCGAGGCCCTGGCCGCCCAGTCGACGGAGAACCGCCAGGGTCGCGGCGATTTGCTGACGGGCGACGAGGCAGCACGGGTGTTCGAGCTGTTGCGCCGCGACTCGGAGCAGAGCTACGCCGATTATCAGGAAATGCTCAACGAGGACGCCCAAGGAGAGCCCCTCGATCCCGACCGCCAGGGCTTGGCCCGGGAGCTGGCGCGCATGAACCTCTCACTCAACTTCTATACCCAGTGGTACTGGAAGACGGACCTGCACAACCTCATGCATTTTCTCTCGCTACGCGCCGACGTGCACGCCCAATACGAAATTCGCATCTACGCCGAGGCCATGCTGGAAACCATGAAGAGCTGGGTGCCGCAGACCTACGACGCCTTCGTCAACTACCGTTACGGCGGCGCCCACCTGTCGTCCAAGGGCCTCGAAGCGGTCAAGCGCCTGATCGCCGGCGAAGAGGTCGAACAGGCCGCCAGCGGCATGTCCAAGCGCGAATGGACGGAGCTGATGGAGACGCTGGGACGGGCGCAGTAGCCCTCCCCTCCCCTACTGCACGACGATGCGTGGTGCCTGGCTGGCGCTCTCCTGCTCGGCCGCAACTATTTTCTCGCCCAGCCGCCGGGCGATGGTCAGGAAGGCCTGGGCCTCGGCACAGTCGGGATCATGAACCACGATCGGCGTGCCGGCATCGGAGGTCTCGCGGATGCCCAGCGAGATCGGGATCTCGCCCAGGAACTCGACACCCAGGCGCTCGGCCTCGCGCCGCGCGCCGCCGTGGGAGAAGATCTCCGAGCGCTCGTCGCAGTGCGGGCAAACGAAAAAGCTCATGTTCTCAATCAGGCCGAGCACCGGCACATCGACCTTTTCGAACATCGAGATGCCTTTGCGGGCATCGGCGAGCGCCACATCCTGCGGCGTCGACACGATGACGGCGCCGCTCAGGGGCACGCGCTGGGCCATGGTCAGGTGGGCGTCGCCCGTGCCCGGCGGCAGATCCACCACGAGCACGTCGAGCTCGCCCCATTTGACGTCGCGCAGCAACTGTTCCAGCGCACTCATGACCATCGGGCCGCGCCAGATGGTGGCGGTGTCATCGGGCACCAAAAAGCCCATCGACATGCAGACCACGCCATGGTTCTGCATGGGCAGCAGATAACTGCCGTCGGGCGACAGCGGCTGGCCGCCGATGCCCAGCATGCGAGGAATCGAGGGGCCGTAGATGTCGGCGTCGAGAATGCCCACGGCACGGCCCTCGGCCGCCATCCCGAGCGCCAGGTTGACGGCCGTGGTCGACTTGCCGACCCCGCCCTTGCCCGAAGCCACGGCGACGATCGAGGTGACGCCGGGCAGGCTCTGGGGCGCCGGCCGGGGGCCGCCGGGACCGGCAGCAACAGCGGGGGCCGGGGCGGCGGCCCGGTGGGCGGTCAAAACGGCGCTGACGGACAACACGCCGGGCAAGGCATGGACGGTCTTTTCGCAGAGCTGGCGCAAAGGTTCCTTGGCGGCGCCATCCTCGGGCGCCACCTCGATGGCGAAGGCGACGTGGCCGTCGCGGATCTGCAGGCCGCCGATCATGCCCAGGCCGACCACGTCGCCGCCCTGATCGGCGTCGTCGATGGCGCCTAGCGCCGCCAATATTTGTTCTTCCGTCACCGTCACCATGCTTGAAATCCTTACAATCGTGCCAATATCATCGACACCCCGGCCGGGGTGGCGAAATTGCCGCCGGCACCTCGCGTTGCGCCCGCCGGCTAGCTGTCATATAACGCCGGGACGCGCAATGGAAAGACTTCCGCGGCGCGATATCGTATCGGACCATTCCAACGAGCAGGAGACATAACCCGATGTCTTGGAGAAACCAGGGCGGTGGCTGGCAAGGCGGTGGCGGTGGCGGCGGCGGCGGCGGCCCCTGGGGACAGGGCCCCGGCGGCGGCGGTGGCGGCCCCCAGCCACCCGATCTCGAGGAACTCCTGCGCAAGGGCCAGGACCGCTTTCGCGGCCTGCTGCCCAGCGGCGGCGGCGGCCTGCGGGGCATTGCGCTCATCGTGCTGATCTTGATCGCCGTCTGGGGGGCTAGCGGCTTCTACCGCGTCGATGCCTCGGAACAAGGCGTGGTGCTGCGCTTCGGCGAATGGGTCAACACCACCCAGCCGGGGCTCAACTATCACCTGCCGGCGCCCATCGAGAGCGTCGTCCTGCCCCAGGTCACACGCATCAACCGCATCGACGCGGGCTACCGCACGGCGGGCAACACTGGTCGCGCGACGGCCAGCCGCGACGTGCCGGAAGAGAGCTTGATGCTGACCGGCGACGAAAACATAGTCGACATCGACTTCGCCGTCTTCTGGCGTATCGGCGATGCCGGCAAGTTCCTTTTCAACATTCAAAATCCCGAGTCAACGGTCAAGGCGGCGGCGGAAAGCGCCATGCGCGAAGTGGTCGGCAACACGCCCATTGCGGCGGTGCTGGCCGAGGGCCGCCAGCAGGTCGAGCAAGGCACCAAGGATTTGCTGCAAAGCATTCTCGATTTCTATCAATCGGGCATCGTCATCACCGAACTCAAGCTGCAGAAAGTCGATCCCCCCGGCGCCGTCATCGACGCCTTCCGCGACGTCCAGCGCGCCCGCGCCGATATGGAGCGCCAACGCAACGAGGCCGAGTCCTATTCCAACGACATCATCCCCCGGGCCCGTGGCGAGGCCGAGCGCATGAACCAGGAGGCCCAGGCCTACAAGGCCGAAGTGGTGGCGCGTTCGGAAGGTGACGCGGCCCGCTTTCTGGCCGTCTATGCAGAATACGCCCAGGCCAAGGACGTGACGCGCAAACGCATCTATCTCGAAACCATGGAGGAAATCCTGGCCGGCATGAACAAGCTGATCATCGACAACAAGGGCGGCAGCGGCGTGGTGCCTTATCTACCGCTGCCAGAGCTGAAAAAGCGCGCGGGAGGTGGACAATGAGCCGGCGCACCCTGGCGATTCTGGGAATTCTCGTCGCCCTGGCGGGCGTCGTCGCCTTCGGCGCCCTCTATACGGTGCACCAGACCCAGCAGGCCCTGGTCATGCAGTTCGGCAAGATACAGTCGGTGGTCTCGACGCCGGGCCTGAAAGTGAAGGTTCCTTTCGTCCAGGATGTGATCTACGTCGACAAGCGCATCCTGGCCTACGATGCCCCGGCGGAGGAGATCATCGCCTCGGACCAGAAGCGCCTGGTGGTCGACAGCTTCCTGCGCTTCCGTATCTCCGACCCGCTGCGCTTCTATCAGTCGGTGCGCACCGAGGC
>JASLXG010000049.1 GCA_030740435.1 Alphaproteobacteria bacterium
CGCACATTCAAGGGCTCACCCCCGCTCGGCACTCCACGATCCGGCCTGGTCGGACCTCCTCAAGCCACGGGCTATGATGCTCACTCCACCACAGGGCGGACGGCACCATGCAGAAAAGCGACGACTGGGAAGTGACGCCTAAAGGCCCTACCGGCCCCTTGGGCAGTATGCGGCGGACCCCGCGGCAGCTGGGATGTCTCCTCAAGCCCCTCACGGCCGGCTCGACGTGCTCTTCAACAACGCCGGCGGCCCGGCCCTTACCGGCTCGATCGCCGAGGTCGATACGGAATTCTACGAGCGCGCCCTGGCCAAGGGCTGCACTGTGGGTCAGGAATCCGACAGCCCGCGGGGCCGCTTCGTCTACTTCCTCGACGAAGGTCACCCCGGCTCGGTGATCGAGATGGCCGACCTGACCGAGGCCCGGCGCCGCATCTTCGACGGCGTGCGCGAGGCAGCCCGGGATTGGGACGGCTCCGACCCCATCCGCCAAGATTGGCCGCGCTAAAGTAACGGCTGCTCGGGTGACAGCGCTGAACCTCAAAAAAGCCGGCCGCCGTTGGGCACCGCTTGGTCGGGACCGATCAATGTGACCTCGCCGGCCTCGTCCGGAAAGCCGAGCACCAGCACCTCCGACATGAACTTGCCGATCTGGCGGGACGGGAAATTGACCACCGCCGCGACCTGCCGGCCGACCAGGGCCTCGG
This sequence comes from Alphaproteobacteria bacterium, assembly GCA_030740435.1. Lineage (NCBI taxonomy): Bacteria > Pseudomonadati > Pseudomonadota > Alphaproteobacteria > Alphaproteobacteria bacterium. Next base: position 705 of record JASLXG010000049.1, read on the forward strand.
CCTCGTAGTTACGGGTAATCTGGGCCGAAGTCTTGCGCTCACCGATTTTGGGACCGAAGTCGATCCACAGCTTGAGCGCCGGCTTGCGGGCGTCGGGAAACTGTTCCACTCGGATCACGGTGCCGACCCGAACGTCGACCTTGAGGAAGTCGTTGAAGTCGATTTCGTCCATCGCCTTCGTGCCTGCCAGCCTCACGCCTAGCGGTCGAGCTTGGCGCCGTGGGAAACGATGCGGCGTTCGCGCAGGATACCCTCGGGTCGATAAAGCAGTATCAGCACCAGGACTAGGCCGATCAACACGACGCGGACGGCCGCTGCCTGGGTCTGCTGATCCGGCGTGACGACGGCGGCGATCAGGCCGCCGCTGGCCGACCACACGGCCCACACGACGACACCGCCGAGGATGGCTCCCAAGTTATTGCCGCTGCCACCGACGATCAGCATCACAAAGACCTGAATGGTGAAGATGGGAATGAAGTCGGTGGGGCTGATAAAGCCGACAAAATTGGCATAGAGGCCGCCCGCCAGCCCCATCACCGAAGATCCCAGTACGAAGGCTTGCAGGCGATAGGAAAAAACGTTCTTGCCGAGCGCCTCGGCCGCCGTCTCGTCCTCGCGGATCGATCTCAGCACCCGCCCCCAAGGCGACCGCATGATGCGCTCGAAGGCCCAGTAGACGAGGCCGATGACGGTGATGCAGATGCCGAGGTAGAGCAGGTTGTCGACGAGTGGCGATTCCGAAAGACCGGAAAGCGGCTTGGGCAGCGAATAGAGGCCCTCGGGACCGCGGGTATAGGAATGCAGGTTAGTAGCCAGCAGCTGGATGGTGATGGCGATGCCGAAGGTCGAGATGGCGAGGTAGTCCTCCCGCAGCCGCAACGTGACATAGCCGATGATGAAGGCGGCGATGGCCGAGAAGACGATGGCCGCCAGATAGCCAAGCGGCACCGGCAGGTCGAAGCCGCCAAACACGGTGTCGGGGTAGCGCGGTCCCGTGACCAAGGCCGAGGCATAAGCGCCGACCGCAAAGAAGCCGGCGATGCCGACATTGAAGAGTCCGGTGAAGCCCCATTGTATGTTGAGGCCAAGGCAGGTCAGCGAATAGAACGAGGCAATGATCAGGAAGAAGACGAGGTACGAAACGACGTTGAGGAATTCCATTATTCCTTCTCCCCCATAATCCCCTGGGGTCGGAACAGGAGCACCAAGAGCATGATCATGAAGGCGACTGCCGCGCGGTAGGCCGAGAGCCCGGCGGCCACGGCGAGGGCTTCGGTAATGCCGATGATCAGGGCCCCCAGCACGGTCCCGTAGAGATTGCCGATACCGCCGAGAATGAGGGCGGCGAACATCACCAGCAGCAGATCGAAGCCCATCTCGGGCTTGGCCTGGAGGATATGGCCCTGCAGCGTACCGCCGATGACGGCCAGGCTGGTGCCGACGATCCAGGTCCAACGGATGACGGCCCGAATGTCGATGCCGTTGATGCGGGCCAGCGTCGGGTTCTCCGCCGTCGCCCGCATCATCTTGCCCATCACCGACTGGGTCAGGAAGAGGTGCAGCACGACAACAGCGGCGACCGCCAGACCGATGATGGCGAGATCGTCGGGCACCATCTTGACACCGGGCAGTATCTCGATGGCGCGCGGGATATAGAAGCTGAAATAGAGCGGATCGCCGCCGGCCAGCAGGGTGATGACGTTACGGCCCATGAGCGATAGCCCGAAGGCCGCCATGATCAGGGTGACGCGCGAAGCCTGCTTGTCACGCAACGGCCGGAACATCAACCAATCGACCAGCAACACCACGAGAGACGTGCAGACGATAGCCACGGGAATCGAAACCAGCAGCGGCCAGCCGAAGTTGACCGGTCCCATGGTGCCAAGCCCAGCACCGATCACGGTGACCACGCCCAGGGCAAAGTAACTGCCGGTGGCCAGGATTTCGCCGTGGGCGAAATTGGCGAAGCGCAGCACGTTATAGGTCATACTCAGGCCGAGCGCCCCGAGGGCGATGAGCGAGGCGTTGACGATACCGTCGGCAAGGTATTGCATCATGAGCGGGCCAACCTCGAATTGCTGCCGAGATAGAGCTCGCCGACTTCCGGGTTTTCGAGCAGCGACTTGGCCTCGCCGTGCACCCGTTCCTGACCTTCCGCGAGGACATAGCCGCGATCCGAAATGTCGAGGGCGGCGCGAGCGTTCTGTTCGACCATCAGAATGGTGACACCGGTGTCCCTCACCTTCTTGAGCTGAGCGAACACTACCTGGGTGAGCTTGGGCGAGAGCCCGGCCGACGGTTCATCGAGCATCAGAAGCTTGGGGTTGGCCATCAGCGCCCGCCCCACAGCAACCATCTGACGCTGCCCGCCCGACAGCTTGCGGGCGGCCAGCGAGCGCTGCCGGGCCAGGTCGGGAAACAGATCGAAGACCCGTTGACGCTGCTTGGCCATTCCTTCGCGGTTGACTAGCGCGCCGATCTCCAGGTTTTCCTCGACCGAGAGCTTGGCGAAAACGTTTTCCGTTTGCGGCACGTAGCCCAGCCCCTCCCATATCATGTTGTGGGTGGCGATCTTGCTGACGTCGCGCCCGAGGAAACGTACCTCGCCCTCGGACACCTTCACAAGGCCGACGATGGCCTTGATCAGAGTCGACTTGCCGGCCCCATTGGGGCCCAGCAAGGTCACGATCTCACCGGCGTAAACATCGAGTGAAAGCCCGCGCAGGATGGGCAGGGTAGGAACATATCCGGCCACCAGATCACGAACCGAGAGAACGGTGTTGGAGGCGTCCATTGGCGACCCCCGATCCCTACGCCGCCGTCCCGCCGAGGAAAGCCTCGAGCACCCGCTCGTCGCTCTGGACCTCGTCAGCGGTTCCTTCCATCAACAGCGCCCCATTGGCCATCACCAGAATGGGATCGCAAAGCGTCATCACCAAGTCCATGTTGTGTTCGATGATCAGGAAGGTGATGCCGCGTTGGTTGAGCACCGAAATGCGTTCGACGATCTCGCCCAACAGCGTCGGGTTGACACCGGCTCCGGGTTCGTCGAGCAGGATCATCTTGGGCTCCGACATCAAGGCCCGGCCCAGTTCGAGAAGCTTCTGCTGCCCCCCGGAGAGGTTGTTGGCGGCTTCCTCGCCGAGATGAACCAGATTGAGGAACTCCAGAATCTCGATCGCCTGGTCGCGGATCTGCCGTTCCTGCCGCCAAACCGCGCCGTTGCGAAACCAATTGTTCCAGAAGCTCTCGCCGACTTGCCCCATCGGCACCACCATCAGATTCTCGAGCACCGTCATCTCCCCGAACGGTCTGGGAATCTGGAACGTCCGCACCAAGCCGCGGCGAAATGTCTCGTAGGAATGGTGTCCGGTAATGTCCTGGCCATCGAAGACGATGCGGCCGGCAGTCGGTTTGTAAACGCCAGCGACGGTGTTGAAGGTCGTGGTCTTGCCGGCGCCGTTGGGGCCGATCAGTCCCGTGATGGTGCCCCGGCACACCTCGAAGGTGACGTCGTCCACGGCATGCAAGCCGCCGAACTCCTTGACCAACCCCTCGATTTTAAGCATCGCCTCCCGCCTTCGGCCACCTTGTCAGGTGGCGCAAAGTGGGTTTCTCTGACTGACCGGTGTAACGTATTGTGATAGCGTTTGCTATTTCATTTTTTGTATAGTGAGTCAAATGTGAAAAAAATATTCTGAAAATGAGGGAGGTGATCATGAAGTTCACTAGATATATGTTGGCGTTTGCCGCGACCGGTGCGTTGCTCGCCGTCGCCGCGGGGCCCATGAGTGGCGCTCAGGCGGCCTGCACGCATAAGGTTGGCTCGGTATTGTCACTGACCGGATCTTACGGCGCGTTCGGCGTGCCAATTTCGAAGGCCGCGCAGCTTGGTGTCGAACAGGTCAACGCGGCCCGCAAGGCGCTCGGTGTCGGCTGCGGCCTGGTCTACGACGTTCGCGATTCGCAGACCCAAGCCTCGGTGGCCGTCGATGCGGCGCGCAAGCTCATCGACCTGGAAGGCGTAACGGCCTTGGTCGGCCCCATTTCCTCGGGTATCACGGCGCCGCTCCTGACCTCGGTCACGGTGGAGAAGAACGTCGTCCTCGTGGCCACTGCCTCGACCTCTTCTACCTTCACCAACATGGGCCGGGAAGGCAAGACCAAAGGGCTTTTCTTCCGCACCCTGCCGGCCGATTCGCTGCAGGCCGTGGCTACCGCCAAGATGGCCTGGGACGTCGGCCTGCGCCACGTCGGCATCATTTACCTCAACAACGACTGGGGTAAGAACAACCAGGCCGAGTTCATCCGCGCCTTCAAAGCGCTGGGCGGCAAGATCGGCAACGTTGTGCCGTTCAATCCTGACCAGCCCTCCTACCGTTCGGAGGTTAACAAGGCCATGGAAGGCGGCGTGGACAGCCTTTACCTCTTGTCCCAGCCGCAGGACGGCATCAAGCAGGTACGCGAGTGGATCCGCTTCGGCGGCCCGGAGAAGTATGTGTTCCCGCAAGGCATGAACGATTCGGCGTTTGTCGAGAAAATCGGTGCCGATCTCCTGAAGGACGGCTGGTTCATCAGCCCGGGCACCCCCGACACGCCCTCCGTCAAAACCATGGAAGCCGACTACCAGAAGCGCTTCGACCTGAGCCCCAAGGGCCCGGGCCGGACTTCGGGCTATGATTCGGGCGTTCTCATTTCGCTCGCCATGGTGGCCGCGGACATGGGCGGCAAGGACATCAAGGGTGGAACCCTGGCCAACATTATCCGTAACATCACCGGCACCGAGGGCGAAGCCGTCTACGCCGGAGTCGAGGGCCTAAAGAAGGCCATCACGCTACTCAAGGCGGGCAAGAAAATCCGCTACGTCGGCGCCACCGGCCCGATCAACTTCGACGCCTACGGTGACGTCGCGTTGCCCTTCGTCGGCATGCAATTTCGCGGCGGCGAGTTCGTCGACGCCATGAGCATCAGCCTGCAAGACGTGGCCAAGGTCAAGGCAATGGCCAACAAATAAAAGGCCGAATCTAAAGCCTAACCGACGTTTTGGGTGACCGGCCGGCACTGCTGGCCGGTCCCTTCCTTTTTCGAGATGGAGATGCGCAAACAAAAACGCCTTGGCTGCATCGTGCCGGCCATCAACGTGATCGCGGAGGACGATTTCATCACCCTCTGCCCGGCCGATGCCGGCGTCCATTTTGCGCGTGCCGACGTCGACCAGACACGGAGCCTTGCCGAACAATTTCAGCAGATGATCGACGATGCCCCAAGGTTGGGAACGACATTGGCCAAGGCCGGCGTCGGCGTCATCACTTTCGCCTGTACCTCGGCCAGCTTCTTCAAGGGTGAAGGGTCGGACGCCGTGATCGCCGAGGCCATCGCCGAGAGCGCCGGCGTTCCCGCGATAACGACGGCGACGGCGGTGACCGATGCCCTGAAGACCCTGAAGGCGGGCCGCATCGGCATCGCCACGCCCTATATCGAATGGGTTTTCGAGGCCGAACGCGCGTTCTTCGCCAAGGCCGGTTTCGACGTCGCCGGGATCACCGGCATGAACCGGCGCGGTGGCGCCGAGGTCAACACCATCAGCGACGACGAGATCCGGGCCATCGTCGACGAGGTCGACGGCGAAGGCATCGATACCCTGTTCGTCAGTTGCACCGACCTGCCAGCACTCGGCCTCATTGAGGAACTCGAGGACCGCCACCAAAAGCCCGTGGTCAGCAGTAATCAAGCTACCTTCTGGACCGCCGCCCGAGCCCTCGGTATCGGCCCCATCGAGGGGTACGGGCGGCTGTTGGCTCGGCACCTCTGAAAACGGCCGAATCCCGGCCCGTTGGAGGGGCATGGACACCATCGAGATGGCTGACGGGACCCCCATACCCCGTCTCATCCTTGGCGGCTGGCAAACCCGGGCCGGCGACGGCGAAACTGCGCTCGCACACCTCCTGGGCTGTGCCGAGGCCGGCATGCGGGCCTTCGAGACGGCCGATGCCTACCCCGGGCACGAAGCCCTGCTGGGGCGCTTTCGCGCGGCCTGGGCCGCGCGGGGCGGCGATCCCGAGGCCCTTAGGTTTCACACCCGCTACAGCCCCGATCTGAGTGACGGCCGACCCAGCGCCAAGCAGGTGACGGCGGCCATTGATCGGGCGCTTGAAGAGCTTGGCGTCGATCGCCTCGATCTCCTCCAACTCCAGTGGTGGCGCTTCGATGTGCCCGGCTGGTCCCAGACCTTGGAGCAAATGGCCAAACTCGCCGCCGAGGGCAAGATCGACCGGATCGGCGTCACCAACTTCGGGCCCGATACACTCGCACCGCTCCTCGAGGTCGGCCTCCCGATCGCCAGCAACCAGGTCCAGTATTCCCTGATCGACACTCGCCCGGAGAAGAGCCTCGCTGCCCTCTGCCAGCGGCACAGTGTCGTGCTCTTTGCCTACGGGCCGTTAGCTGGTGGTTTCCTGACCGAACGCTGGCTCGGCCGCCCCGACCCCGGGCCGAGAGGGGAAGGCGACGACTTCAGTCGCGAGTACCGCTTCATGATCGAGGCCTTCGGCGGCTGGGCCCTCCATCAGGGCTTACTCGGTGTCCTCGATGAGATCGCCAGGCGGCGGGGTTTCTCCATCGTCCAGGTGGCGCTTCGCTGGCTTCTTGATCGACCCGGTCTCTCGGCCGCCCTGGTCGGCGCCTCCAGCTCCTCCCGCATTGGGGATTTGCTGCGCGTGTTCGATTTGATCCTCGACCATGCCGAACAGGCCGCCATCGAGGCCGCGACGGCACGTCGCCGGGGTCCCGAGGGCGAGGTCAGCGAACTCGAACGGGATCCCGATGGGCCCTTCCATCGCCTGATCCAGCAAAGTCTGGCCACCAAGGCGGCAACCTGACGGGCTAAACCCGGCCTTGGTTCTGGTTGTAGCGCATGATGCCGCCGTGGCGGCCGGTCTTGTCGCGCTCAAGGTCGTAGCAATCTCCCTCGAGGCCCGGACCCCGGTCGAGCGCGGCTGCAATCTCGGCCCTGTCGGCCGACGTGAGCGCGATCCCGAAGACGCCCAAGTTCTCGGCCAGGTGGCGCGTCGAGGTGGCGCCGATGATGGCGCCGGCGACCCCGGAGCGATCGAGGATCCAGCGGAGAACGACCTGGCCGATGGTGGCGCCGTGACGCTCGGCAACGGCCTTGAGGCTCGCCAGCAGGTCCTGGAAGAGCCCCCAGCCGCCGAAATCCTCGATGATCAGCTTGTACTTGATCAGGGAGCGGTTCTCGAAGGGGCCTATTGGCTCCTCCTCCCCGAGCCAGCGGTCGTCGAAGAAGCCGCCGGCCAGGGTGCCGTAACAGAGCAGCGCGATACCCTGCCGCCGGCAGAACGCCGCCATCTCTTTCTCCGGCCTGAGGTCGAGGGGCGAATACTGCAACACGTTGCTGACTGCGGGAAACCCGGCCTCGACGAGGGCTCGGAGCTGACGCATGTTGAAGTTGGTCACCCCGAGCGAAGCTATCTTGCCGGTCGCCTGAAGGTCCCTAAGGATCAGTGCCGCATCGATATAGCCGGGTGTCCCGTCGGGGTCCCACCAATAGAACTGAAGGTGATCGAGGCGTTCGACGCCGAGGCGCGCCAACGAGCGGTCGACGATACCCTCGACATAGGCCCGGTCGACCGAGCCCAGCTGGTCGTAGTCCGGCACCACCTTGGTGTGGATCTCGAGCTCTCCAGCCAGCGACGGGTAGCGGCTGCGAAACTCGCCTATCATCTCCTCGACGCCGGTGTAGTGGTCGGCGCAGTCGAAGGTGGTGATGCCGGCCTCGACGAAAGCGGCCATGTCCCTGATTGCCTGGTCCCGGTCGATGTCGCCGTGCCCGCCGGCCAGGTGCCAGCCGCCCTTGAGAAGACGGGACACCGTCTGGCCGGTGGAAAGGTTCGTACGCTCGACCTCAGTCATTGCCCCCCCCCGGGTTTGGTCAGCTGCACCGCCGTGGTTTCAGAGTGGCGGAAGGTCGTACTGCCGATGCGGCTGATGCGAAACCGCGAGCCGCAGTTGGGATCGGGACAGGCGACCTCAGCGTCGGTACTCATCCAGTCGTTGTCGTCTGTCGGGCGCTGCTTGGCCGGCAACAGCGGCAGTAGCGAGGCCAGGGTGTAGAGCGACCATTTGGTACCCGACGGCATGTGGATGTGTTCGCCCCTGAGCGTGAAATGATCGCCCTCCTGGGCACCGCACCAGCAGGGCCGGTCGCCGGTCACCCATTCGACCTTGAGGTCGTAGAGCGTGAATTCGTCATCGGCCATGGTCGTCGCTCCTAGTCGCCGGGCCCGGTTCAGACCCGGCCTTGGTTCTGGTTGTAGCGCATGATATTGCCGTGGCGGCCAGTCTTGTCACGCTCGAGATCATAGCAGTCACCCTCGAGGCCAGAACTGCGATCGAGCATGGCGGCGATCTCGGCCCGATCGGCGGGGGTCAGCGCGACATCGAAGACCTTGAGGTTTTCCGCCAGGTGGCGCGTCGAGGTGGCGCCGACGATGGCGCCGGCAACCCCGGGGCGATCGAGGATCCAACGCAGCGCCACTTGGCCGATGGTGGCCTCCTGGCGGTCGGCAACGGCTTTGAGGACAGCCAGCAGGTACTGGAAGAGCCCCCAGCCGCCGAAATCCTCGATGATCAGTTTGTATTTGGTCAGCGAGCGGTTTTCCAAGGGCTCGTTCGGTTCCTTGGCCCCCAGCCAGCGTTCAGCGAAGAAGCCGCCGGCCAAGGTACCGTAGCAAAGCTGGTGGATGCCGTGCCCCTGGCTGTAGGTCACCATTTCCTTCTCGGGGCGCAGGTCGATCGGCGAATACTGGGGCTGATTGGTGGCGACCGGAACGCCCGCCTCGACGATGGCGCGAAGCTGGCGCACGCTGAAGTTGGAGACGCCGATGCGGGCGATCTTGCCGGCCTTCCGGAGGTCTTCGAGAACCAGGGCCGCCTCGACATAGCCGGGCGTGCCATCGGGATCCCACCAGTAGTATTGCACCAGGTCAAGGCGCTCGACCCGAAGTCGTTTCAGCGACCGGTCGATGATGCTTTCGACATAGGCCCGGTCGACCGAACCCAGACTGTCGTAGTCGGGAACGAACTTGGTGTGGACCTGAACCAGGGGCGCCAGCGAGGGATGGGCGGCGCGAAAGTCGCCGATCATCTCCTCCACGCCGGTGTAGTGGTCGGCGCAGTCGAAGGTGGTGATGCCGGCCTCGACGAAGCTGGCCATGTCTTTGATGGCTTGGTTGTGGTCGATGTTGCCGTGCCCGCCGGCTAGGTGCCAGCCACCCTTGAGAAGTCGGGAGACGGTGTAACCCGGCTCTATCTCGAAGCGTTGGACCTCGGCCATCGGGATATTCCTCCATCGGTTTTTTTTGTCGCGGCGGCGCCAGACTGGGTCCGAACGGCGGGAGGCGCAAGTCTTCATTGCCTCCGACCCACGGCCAACCCTTTTTGGGGCTTTCCTTGGCACCGAGTTTACGACAGAATACCGTCCTTCGACGTCCCGCTCCACAAAGCTCCCAACCCCGTCTGATCGATGATCGAGCGCCCTTCCGACGTGCTTTGGTACGCCACCGCACCGCCGGTCCCCGACCGTCCAGTGCTGGAGGACGACATCGCCGTCGACGTGGCGGTCATCGGCGGGGGATTCACGGGGCTTGCCACCACCCTTCACCTGGCCGACGCCGGACATTCGGTGGCTCTTCTCGAGTGTGGGCCACTGGCCTGGGGGGCGTCCGGCCGCAATGCCGGTGTGGTGGCGCCGATGCTGGCCCGCGGCGATCCCGACGACATCCTTCACCGCCTGGGAGAGGACCAGGGCACTCGGTTGGTGGAACTGATCGCTGGCGCCGGCAACGTCGTCTTCGAGCTTGCCGCCCGGACCGGTGCCGACTGCGGGGCCCAGCAGACCGGCTTTCTCCAGCCCGCCCATGCCCCGGCCGCCCTTCCGGCGCTCAAGCGCCGGGTCGAGCAGTGGCAAGAACGCGGCAAGCCGGTGCACCTGCTCGACCGCCACGAGGTGGCTGAGGTGACAGGGACGCGATGCTTCGCCGGGGCGTTGCTCGACCCATCCGGGGGCCAGATCCACCCCGTCAAACTGGTGCTCGGGCTGGCCGCCCTGGCCGAAGCCCAGGGCGCCACCCTCTACGAGGGAACACCGGTCTCCGGGCTCATCGAGACCGATGCCGGCTGGCGGCTGCAAACGCCTGGGGGGGCGGTATCGGCAGCCCGGGTGGTACTGGCCACCAACGCCCACGTCGGCGATCTCTGGCCCGGTCTCGAGCGTACCATCATGCCGCTGGTCATCCACCAGTTGGCCACTAAACCTGTCGATCGGGCGACGGCGGACCGCCTGCTGCCGGGCCGCCAGGCCGCCACCGATACCCGGGCGCTCCCTTTTTCTTTCCGTTTCGACGGCGATAACCGGCTGATCAGCGCCGGCCTGGCCACCCTGCCGATCGCCGCCACGGCGCGCATGGACAGGCTCGTCCGGCGCCAGCTTCGCCGCCTCCTGGAGATCGAGACCCTGCCGCCGACCGCCTACATCTGGTCGGGGCGGGCGGCGCTGACCGGCGATTTTCTGCCCCGGCTCCACCGCCTGGCGCCGGGCCTCGTCGCGGCACTCGGCTTCAACGGCCGCGGCATTGCGCTGACCCTGGCGTTGGGGCGAGTGCTGTCTGATCTCGTGCTCGAACGCGGCGATCCCCTGCCCCTGCCGCTCGACCCGGTTAAGCCGATGGCGGCCCACTGGCTTGTGCGCCACGGCCCCAGGGTCTACATCCCCTGGGCGCGCTACAAGGACGCCCGCGATACCAAGCAAACGGGAACGCCATGAGCTACCGCATCGGCATCGACATCGGCGGCACCTTCACCGATTTTGCCCTATTGGCGGAGGCCGATAGCCGCCTCGTCATCCACAAGCAACTGACGACACCGGCCGAACCGGCGCGGTCGGTGCTGTCGGGCCTGCCGATCCTGCTTGAGAAGTCGGGTGTCGCCATGGCCGAGGTCGACACCATCGTCCACGGTACCACCCTGGTCACCAACGCGGTCATCGAACAGCGCGGGGCGGTGACCGGCTTCCTGTGCACCAAGGGCTTTTCCGACGTCCTCGATATCGCCCGCGAACGCCGCTACGATATGTACGACCTGACCATCACTTATCCCGAACCGCTGGTGCCGCGGGCGCTCAGGGTCGAGATCGATGAACGGGTTCGCGCCGACGGCAGCATCGACCGGCCACTGGACGACGACGAGGTGACGGCGGCGGTCCGGGGCCTCGTCGACGACCATGGCATGGAGGCCCTGGCCGTCGGCTTCATCAATAGCCCAACCAATCCGGCCCACGAGAAGAAGGTGGCGGAGATCGCGGCCCGCGAGGTCCCCGACCTCTACGTCTCGACCTCGGCCGACGTCTTCCCCTTCCTACGCGAGTACGAGCGCTGGACAACGACCACCATGAACGCCTTCACCGGCCCCATGTTCGATCGCTACCTCAACAGCCTGGAGTCGGGCCTGGCAGCGCTCGGCTTCGCTGGATCCTTCTACATCATGTCGTCGTCCGGCGGCACGGTGACGCCGGATACCGCCCGGCAATACCCCGTGCGCATGCTCGAGTCGGGCCCGGCCGCCGGGGTTCTGCAGTCGGCCGCCCTGGGCCGCCAGCTCGAACGCCCCGACCTACTGGCCTACGACATGGGTGGTACCACGGCCAAGGGCGCCCTGGTGCGCACCGGCAATCCCCTCAAACGCTACGAGATGGAGGTTGCCCGGGTCCACGAGTTCCGCATGGGCAGCGGCCTGCCGGCCAAGATTCCGGTCATCGACCTGATCGAAATCGGCTCGGGCGGCGGCTCCATCGCCGAGCTCGAGGCCCGCGGCACCATACAGGTCGGCCCCCTGAGCGCCGGTGCTGATCCCGGCCCGGCCTGCTACGGTCTGGGCGGCGAACGCCCGACGCTGTCGGACGCCAACTTGGTGCTCGGTTACCTCGACGCCGGGTTCTTCCTGGGCGGCGAAATGGTCCTCGACCGTACCGCCGCGGTGACGGCCATCGACCACGGTATCGGCCGGCCGCTGTCAATCACCGCCGAGCGGGCGGCTTGGGGCATGCACGAATCGGCCAACGAGGACGTGGCCCGGGCTTTCCGCAACCACGCCTCGGAGCGCGGCTTCGACTACCGGGCCTCGGCCATGGTGGCGTTCGGCGGCTCCGGCCCGGCCCACGCCTGCCGCGTCGCCCGCAAGCTGCGGGTGCCGGTGGTGGTGCTGCCGGTGGCCATGGGCGTGATGTCGGCAGTCGGCCTATTGGCCAGCCCGCTCTCCTTCGAGATTCTCAAGTCGGAGCGCATGGCGCTCGACGATCTCACAGCGGCGGTGCTGGGCCAGCGCTTCGAGGCCCTGTTCGACGAGGCGGCGCTGCATCTGGCCTCGACCGGCCTCGATCGCACCGAACTCAGCGTGGTGAGGCGCTTCGACATGCGCTACCGGGGCCAGGGCTATGAGCTCGAGGTGACGCTGCCCGAAGGCGACCCAGCGGCGCTGGTCGAGCGCGTCCCGGCCCTCTTCATCGAGGTCTACGAGCAGGTCTTCTCCAAGAGCTTTCCCACCGAGGCCGTCGAGATCGTCAACTGGAAGGCCGAAGTGTCGGGCCCGGCGCCCTTGGGAACCGGCTCCTATACCCTGGATGTCGGGGCCGCCGGCGACCAGGCCGTCAAGGGCACGCGCAGCGCCTTCGTCCCCGACCAAGGCGCCTTCGTCGATTGCCCGGTCTACGACCGCTACGCCCTGAATGCGGGCGATGGCTTCGTTGGACCGGCGTTGGTGGAGGAACGCGAATCGACCTGTGTCATCGGCCAGGGTGACCGGATCGAAGTCGACGGGCACGGCAATCTGATTGTCACCATCGCCGGCGGGGAGGACGCGGCATGAAAACCATTGATGCTGTCGATCTCGGTATCATGTGGGACCGCCTGACGGCGATCACCGACGAGATCCTGCTGTCCATCGTGCGCACCGCCTTTTCGGTCGGTGTGCGCGAGGCCTGGGACTTGGCCTGCGTCGTCTTCGACGCCGAGGGCCGGGCCCTGGCCCAGGCGACGCTTTCGATGCCGGCCTTCATTGGCACGGCACCACTGAGCATGCAACAGATGCTGGCCAAATTCCCATCCCACACCTGGCAGCCCGGCGACGTCGTGGTGACCAACGATCCCTGGCTCGGCACCGGTCATACGCCCGATATCTGCGTCACCCGGCCGGCCTTTGTCGACGGCCGCCTGGTCGGCTTCGTCATGACCATCACACACCTGCCCGACATCGGCGGCGTCGGCCTGTCGGCCCACAACCGCGAGGTCTACGAGGAGGGCCTGGTGCTGCCGATCTGCAAGCTCTACGAGGCCGGCGTGCCCGACGAAAAGCTCCACGACCTGATCGCCATCAATGTCCGGGTGCCGGAACAGGTCTTCGGCGACATCCTGGCCAACGTCTCGGGCTGCACTGTCGGCGAGCGCCTGATCGGCGAACTGATGACCGAATACGGGCTCGGCGACCTGGAGGCCCTGGCTGAAGGTGTGATCAGCCAGTCGGAGCAAGCCATCCGCAGGGAGATCGCGGCCATCCCTGACGGCCGCTATAAGAACGAGGTCGAAATCGAAACCGTCGGCGATACTGCCAAACTGGCCTGCACCGTGATCGTCGAGGACGACCACGTCACCGTCGACTTCACCGGCACCAGCGATGCCGTGCCCTTCGCCATCAACGTGCCGGTCTGCTACACCACTTCGTTCACCACCTACATCATCAAGTGCCTGACCACGCCCTCGATCCCCAACAACCAGGGCGCCACCAACCCGGTCACGGTGACGGCGCCAAAAGGCTGCATCCTCAATGCCATCAGGCCGTCGCCGACCGGCGGGCGGCATTCCGTGGGCTGGTTCATCGTGCCCCTGGTCATGGGGGCGCTGGCCGAAGCGCTGCCCGATCGGGTGCAGGCCGATGCCGGCATGGCCTCGCTTTTCATCGTGCTCTCTTCGCCGACCGGCGGCGAGGCCAACTCGAACCAGTACTTCCTGGCCGGCGGCCTCGGCGGCATGGCCGGGCTCGACGGCCAGCACACCACGCCCTTCCCCACCAACAACGCCGTGGTGGCCAGTGAGGTCTGGGAGAACGTCACCGGCATGACCGTGGTGAGGCGCCAGCTATTGCCCGATTCTGGCGGGCCCGGTGAATACCGGGGCGGCCTCGGCCAGATCGCAGAGATGGTCAACACCAGCCCCAACCCGATCTCCATCTTCATGTTCGGGATGCGCACCGAATTTCCGGCGGAAGGCCACCTGGGCGGCAAGGCAGGCGCCAAACGCCGCTTCGAAATCGACGGTGAGGCGATCCTGCCGAAGGGCCGCGTCGAACTGGGTCCGGGACAGACCTTCACCATCCACGAGGCCGGTGGCGGCGGCTTTGGCGATCCCTTCAAACGCGATCCCGAGCGCGTGCTTAGCGACGTGACCGTCGGTGCCGTCTCGTCCAAAGCGGCGCTCATCGACTATGGCGTCCGGGTCGACCTCGAGGCGGGCACGGCGGACCGGGGCGATTGATTCGACCCGCACCGGCCCGGCATGGGACGCAAGGCGAGATTTGGTGGGACGCAGCAAAAGGCATTAGTCACCCCGGCCGCGGGCCATCAGCCCTGGCGCATAGCGGTGACTTCGATCTCGACCTTGCACTCGGGCACGGCCAGGGGGGCACAAACCGTAGTGTTGGCGGGTTTGGCCTCGCCGAGATGGGCCTTGACCACCTCGGAGACCGCCACGACGTCGTCGGGATCGGGGATGTAGACCCGCGCCCGGACCACGTCCATGAGCGATGACCCGGCTTTTTCGAGGGCTTCGCGGATGGTGACAAAGGCCTGTTCGGCCTGCTCACGTGCGCCCTCCGGCAGGCTACCCGTCTTGAAGTTGTAGCCCACGGTGCCGGAGACGAGGATCCACTCGCCCTGGGCCACGGCCCGTGAATAACCGGCCAGTTCTTCGTATTTCGATCCGCTGGAGATTAGCGTGCGTTGTTGGCTCATATCGTCCTCCGATGGGCCTGGGAATAGGCTTTAGTCGAGGTCCCCGATGATGTCGTCGAGTGCCGCGAGGAACTGGCGCACTTCGGTCGGTGAGTTGTAGTGACATAGAGAGACGCGCAGGCAATCTTCGAGCCCCAGCAGAGCCAGGACGTGACGCGAATAGGCGTCTGAGATGCGGGCGTGCACGCGAATGCCGCGATCGGCGAAGTGGAGTACCAGTTCCGGCGAGTCGAGGCCGTCGAGGTTGAACGAAATGATGCCCTCGCGGCCCTCGATCGATGGTGGCCCGATGATGGTGACGCGGTCCTGGCCGATCAGGCCCTTGACCTCGTCGTCACCCTCGATCAGGTAATTCAACAGCGCCGATTCGTGCCGTTCCATGGCCTGGGTTCCGGCATCGACCAGGGCCTGGCGGTCGCTGGCCTCGGTGAAGTGGCCGCCGAGCCAGCAAAAGTACTCGATGATCTTGGACTGGGCCGCGTAAAAGGCGGGATCACGGGAGCCCAACTCCCAGATATCAGGGCTCTTGCCCAACATGTGCTCATGCGGCACCTTGACGACGCGGTCGTTGATCCAGGCGAAACCAAGCGACAGGCGGGAGTAGGCCTTGTAGGGCGAAAAGACGTAGGCGTCGACGCCGTATTCGCTGACCCGCATCTGGCCGTGCGGCGCGTGCTGGATCCCGTCAACGACGATGAAGCAGTCGGGCGCCACCCGCCGGATGGCGGCGGCGATAGCCGGCAAATCTACGGTGAAACCGGTCATCATGCTGGTGTGGATGACGGTGGCGATACGGGTATCGGGGGTCACGGCCTGGGCGTAGTGGCCGGCTGTGACGGAACCGGTGTCGGGATCGAAGGGCACCTCGATCCAGTCGCGATCAGTCTGCTGCGCCCACTGCCGGGTCGAATCGAGGCTCGCCGGATGCTCGAGGGTACACGAGAGCAAAGGCCCCGGCGGCACCGACAAGGCGATCGAGCGAATCACGCGATAGAGCAGCCGGGTCCCGGTTTCGCCCGATATGACTTGGCCCCGCGCCGCGCCGAGCTTGGCCGAGCCAAACAGGAAGTGGAGATCCTCGCGGCCCCGGTCGAGGATTTGGCTCAAGTAGCGGGAGGCGTCGTTGTCCCGCGCCTCCTGGTCGGGCAGCGCTTCGATCTCGGCATTGGTGGCGAGCGCCGCCTTGAGCTTGAGCGATCCGCCGCCGTTTTCGAAGAAGACACGCGGCGCCCCGGTCACGGGGCAGGTTTCGACGTGGTGAAACCGATCACGGATCGACGCCATGAGATCGGGCGCGAAAAACTCAGGCTGACGCATTCAGGGAACTCCCGGGATCACCGACCGGAAGAGGTCGGCGAGCCGGATAATAATGTGCTGGAGCGCGGCTTGTGAGCAAGGTGGAATAATCTAGGCAGCTTCCGGCTCGCCTTCTTCAGCCGCCCGGCGGCGGCCGCGCCAGACCCGAGTGGCCAGCCATTCTGCGCGGTCGAGCTGCTTGTCGAGGTGCGCCATGGTGGCGGCCATGTCTTTGCTCTCGTCCTTGGGCCAAACCCGCAGCGTGCTGGCCATGACGGCCGCCAGACTGGCCCGGCCCAGTGCTCCGCAGGGGCCGCTGGTGCCGATGCCGGCGGCCTCCAGCATCCAGCCCAACGAGCGCCGGTAGGCCAGGCCGCTGCAGGCCAGCACCAGCGGGCCGCCGACGCCACCCCGCAGAATGGCCGCCACGCCATCCTTGTACGGTGCCAGGGCGTCAAAGCGGCGCATGACGATCTCGAACAAGCGATCGCGGGCGTCGGCGTCGGGCTCGGCCGCGCCTTCGACCAGCATGGCTTCGTCGATGCGGCGCAGGAGGTGCATCAGCACCGACGCCTTGTTCGGCACCGCCTGGTAGACCTTGGCCAGATCGAGCTCGGCCTCGGTGGCGATATCGGCCATCGAGGTGCGCCGCCAGCCCTGGGCTACGGCCAGCCTCAGCGCCGCCTCGACGACACGGCCCGGGATGTCTGATTTACGCGCCATCTGATCCTCCTGCCCAAGCGAGTCTTTCGGATCTCCTATGATATCAGGTAATACCGAATCCGGATGATCAATTCGGATTCGCGCCACAGCACCTGACCGCGCGCCAGGTCCTGCCAATAACGCCTGCTCACTGGCATACCGGTCCGGAATTGAGGATTTGGGTGATTTGGCAGCAATAGCTGACCTGCCCCCAAGGTTTGTACCATATCCTATGTTAGTCTGTTTGCCATCCGTTCTGAGGCCCGGTTCGGCCGCAGCCCATCAACAGCGAAGGCCGGAACGGGCCGGTGGTGCAGAATAGTCTCCGGCGCCGGTGGCCT